>CAZLJS010000105.1:0-5760 GCA_964559895.1 uncultured Sangeribacter sp. | reverse complement strand
TCACACGTGCGCTTTTTCAAAAATTGATAACATCTTTTGTATAACTTATGATATGTTTGGCAGCCTTCTCCGAGGCGATGGAGTCACCGAGGATGCGTCGCATGGTGCGGTAACCGGCCAGCTGCTTATCGCGCGCCGGACTGGGCTGCAACAACGGCGACAGGTGCTCCGCTATCGCATCGGTGGTACACTTATGCACCAATAGCTCAGGCACGATAGCGTCATTGGCAATAAGGTTGGGTAGCGACACATATTTCACCTTCAGCAACTTCTCCATTATCTTATACGACAGTTTCTGCCCGTTAGCACGGTAACATACCACTTGCGGTGTGCCTATTATAGCTGTTTCCAGCGTAGCAGTGCCGGAGGTGACCACTGCCGCTTGCGAGTATTTAAGCAATGTATGTGTGCAGCCAAACACCAGTTTAAGCCCCGGGTCTTGTGCGCATTGACGATAATATCGCTCCGGTATAGAGGGCGCCGCTGCTACTATATATTGATATTCGGGGAAACGGTGCGCCGCCTCTATCATCATGCGCAGATTATTGCGTATCTCACCGCGACGCGAACCGGGGAGCAACGCTATTAACGGACGACCATCCTCAATACCTTGTCGCTCACGGAAATGGGCAGGCGAAGGCATCTTCTTCATCGCCTCATCTATCTCCTGCACCGAGGGATTGCCCACATATCGCACCTCATAATTATGGCGACGACGATAATAGCTCTCCTCAAAGGGAAGTATGCTATACATCACATCCACATACTTGCGTATATCCTTAATGCGCCACTCCTTCCACGCCCATATCTTTGGCGAGATGAAATAGTGCACCTTGATACCCATCTTATGCGCCGCCTTAGCCAATTTAAGGTTAAAGCCCGGGAAATCAATAAGTATCAACGCATCGGGACGGAACTCCGCCATAAGCCTACGCGCATCCTTAAGCTGCGTCAGCAGGCGCGGCAAACTGCGCAGGACCTCACTGAAGCCCATCACGTTCATCTGGTCGTAATGTACCACAGGGGGGACTCCGGCTGCCTGTTCCATCTGGTCGCCGCCAAAGAATTTAAACTCGGCATCCGCGTCACCGCTCCGCAGTGAACTGATAAGCCGTGATCCATGTAAATCTCCCGAGGCCTCCCCCGCTACTAGCATATATTTCATTCCCGTTGCGTTTAGTAATATAATAAGAACATGAATTATAACGTTTTTATTGTATGAACAGATTAAGCATACTACCATTAAGCATCATCATAATGCTGCTGGGACTACTCCCTGTGGCGTGCATAGACGATAGTTTCACCACCGCCTCGTCTGACCTCCTTACCTTCTCCTGCGACACTCTCAGCTTCGACACTGTTTTCACAGATGTGGGCACACCCACAGCACGTCTGAGAGTATATAACAGGGCGAAAAAGTCGGTCAATATATCGCAAATACGTTTCAAGAAAGATGACAGCAACTTCCAACTAAACGTGGATGGCATGAGCGGCTCAGTCTTCAATGATGTGGAGATACGCGGCGGCGACTCCATCTATATCTTCGTAGAATGCTATATCGACGCCACTCAGGGCAATGAGCCGTATCTCGTGGAGGATAAGTTGCAATTCATCACCAACGGTGTGGAACAGGATATCCAGGTGGAGGCCTATGGCCAGAATGTGACTCGATTGCGCAACCAACGCATCACCGCCGACACTCGCTATACCGCCGACCGCCCCTATGTGGTCTTCGACTCTCTGGTAGTGGATAAGGGCGCCACCCTTACCATCGAACCGGGCGCACGTATCCTCTTCCACGATAAGGCAGAGATGATCGTCCACGGCACGCTCAACGCCTCCGGTGACGTCGGAAAGATGATACAGCTACGTGGCGACCGCCTCGACGACGTCCTCCCCGACGTATCATACGACATCATGTCGGGACAATGGGGTGGCATACGCTTCGCTCCTGAAAGCTATGACAATAAACTGGAATACGTGGATATGCGCTCCTCCTCCACAGGCGTGGCTATCGACTCCTGCGGCAACCTGGACCGTCGTAAACTACTGCTACGCAACTCTTGGCTACACAACTCGTCAGCATCAGTGCTTAGCTCCAAATACGCCTGGGTGGATGCCTATGGCGTTTGCTTCTCAGAAGCCGGCAGCGCCGTTGTCGAGCTCACCGGTGGCAAACACAACATGGTCCACTGCACATTTGCCAACAACTATCTATTCTCCATACCCGTAGAGGGGATACTCACCCTCAACCACCTATTCCCCACCGATGCGGAAACCGACAGTCAGAACCCGCTCATGGAGGCCACCTTCGCCAATAGCATCATTTATGGCATAGGCACGCCCATCAGCGTCTTCGACCTTAAAGACACCAATGTATGGCTATACAATGTACTCTTTGGATTGAGTGGCGACAACGACGAGCACTTCCTCAGCTGTCTGTGGGATAGCGACCCGCTGTTCCTAACCGTCAGAAACGACTATTATTTCAACTATCACCTCTACGATGACTCCCCGGCAGCCAACAGTGGTAACCGCTCCTTCGTGGACGACAATACCCTCATTGATATGGATGGCGTCAACCGTCTCGCCTCAGGTGCCGACCCCACGCTGGGGGCTTACGCTAAGGCGCAACCAAAGGAATAATTATCAACACGTAGCGACGCGTTGCGTTATAAATACTGAAGCAATAAGGCTTGAATATGGAGACTGAAGAGAAGAAATATTACATCATAAAGGATGGCGCTCAATGCGGTCCTTATCCTCTTTCGCAACTCAAGGAGCAAGGCGTATGCCCCGACACTCCGGTATGGTGCAAGGGGATGGATCGCTGGAAACGGGCTCGTGATGTGGCTGACGTATGCCGTCTTTATCGTCAGCATATCACTACGCTCATGCACCCTGCCACCGCGGAAGCGCCCGACAACACACCCAAGCCCGACAATGCCGACTATGAAGAGGTGCCGATGCGTCTGCGCTATCCCTTGATGAAGAGCGACACTCCTGTGGAGATGCAGCCTGAACCGGAGCCACAATACGACGTGGAGCCGCCAAACCTGATCCTGCGTGCCGTGATAGTAATGTTGATATGCTGCCTTCCCACAGGCATAATAGGGCTATACTACGCCATAAAATGTCGTAGCACGTGGCGCCGCGGCGACAAAATCACCGCTTACGAGTACCTGCGCAGAGCTAAACTTTGGATAGGCATAACATTCTTCCTAGGCTTCCTCGTCTGGGCAACCATCATCAAGCTTTTATCCTAAATCCGAAATTGCTCTACACTGGCGCCGGATATATAGCGCCTTATCAGAGCCTGTTCTTAATCATTTATTGACCATAATATCGAGGACCAGAGCGTCGGTCTCCAGCATGGCATCTTTACCTATCGAGGTAAGGTTGTGGATGGTCTTATCCACGTCGTCGCAGATGATACCTTCTGAGGATGAGGCGCATTTGCCATCCATGGCTAGCAACGCCGACATCATGGCTGTAGATACTCCAGAGGATATCTTCATAGCGCACGAGGGCTTGGCACCGTCGCAAATCATACCGGTGAGGTTTGCCACCATATTCTTCACAGCCGCGGTGATAGTGTCGTAGTCGGCGCCCATCAGGTATGCTATACCACTGCTGGCTCCTGTGGAGGCTACCACGCAGCCACACAACGCTGAGAGGCGTCCCAATCCCTGCTTGATATATATGCTGCAAAGGTTGCTAAGCGTCAATGCACGTATCGTCTTCTCATGGTCGGCGCCACAGTCCTTAGCGAAGCTCACCACCGGCATCGTGGCGGTGATACCCTGGTTACCGCTACCTGAATTTGACATCACTGCTACCGGACAGCCACCCATGCGGGCATCACAGGCAGCAGATGTCACCGCCATCATATGAGCCAACGGGGTGTCGCCAAACACTCGTTTGCCGGAGTTGAGTATCGTACGGCCCAATGAATGGCCATACTCCTCATTGAGAGCAATCTCCGCGGCGTGCTCATTCAAGCGCTTTGCCTCTGCCATAAACTCCAGTTTCTCCAACGGGCACTGTGTGGCGAAATCATACACCATGCGCAGCGTGAGCTTGGGATCGCTATCCGCTTCAGCCTCGTCGCCGCAACTAGTGTCAAGGAGCACCTCATCGCCATTTGAGAGGTATATAAAGTTGGTATGTCGGCCTGAGATCACAGCGCGGCACGTGCGATCACCTGCCGTCACTGTAGTGTCTATGTATAGTTTGGAGGGGGCATCCTTTGCCAAATCAATCTTGATATTGTTGCTGTTCATATAAGCTTTAGCCGCCTCGACAGCCTCCGGAGAGACCTCTTTGAGCACCTCCAGCTCATATTCCGACTTACCTATAGTAGCGCCTAGCGCCACTGCGATAGGAAGGCCTATCATACCTGTGCCCGGGATACCTACTCCCATGGCGTTTTTCAACATATTGGCACTAAGCTCTACGGTGATGCTCTCCGGCAACACGCCAAGCATCTCTTTAGCTTTTGCCACACACAACGCCACTGCCATAGGCTCTGTGCAACCTACTGCCGGCACTACTTCTCGCTTTATCAGATTGATTATTGACTCGTAATCCATGATAGTTAAGATTATATATTCTGTCGTTAAATGTTATTCCAATGGTAATGAATCTCGCTGGCTATGAGCGATGCGTTTGTTGCGCCAACACTTACGGCACACAGCCATATATCGTTCATTGCCGCCGATCTCTACCTGCGCGCCCTCGGTGATGATGTCGCCATTGCTATCCATACGAGCGTTGACGATGGTCTTTCTGCCACAGGTGCAGGTGGATTTCACTTCGTCGATGGTGTCGGCGATCTCAAAGAGGCGACGGCTACCCTCAAAGAGGTGTGACTGGAAGTCGGTGCGGAGACCATAGCAGACCACGTTGGCACCGAAGTCATCGACCACGGCTGCTAACTCATCTACCTGACGGGCGGAGAGGAACTGGGCCTCATCTATCAAAATCCATTCCGGAATCATGTCGCCCGGTTTATTCTTGTCTCTAAAGAAATCATAGAGATTTGTATCGGGATATATCCATTGGCACTCACGCTCAATACCGATGCGAGAATGAATCACATTCTTACTTTCACGAGTGTCAACGGCCGGCTTCATGCAAATATATGCCAAGCCTCGTTCTTCAAAATTGTAGGCGGTAGTAAGCAATAGCGCCGTCTTTGCCGACCCCATGGTGCCATACCGAAAGTATAATTTGCCTATTCTGTTCATATCAGAGCTATAAGGTTAAGCAAGCTTGAAATAACACAGTGTAAGAGCATTCCATAACCTGCCGGGAGAAAAATCAATGTCCAAAGGTACGCAATTTTTAGTAAATACACAACGTATATTTTTCAATAAATTTTTATATGGGATTAAACGAATATTCATTAATTTTGTCAATTAAATAAACAATAAAAGAAAGAGGCGTTTATCCACATTGGTTAAACAAATCGAAATAGTCAATAACCTCCAAAAACAGTAAAGACATGAGACAGAATTCATTAACCAGAATACTAGTAGCCGGCATCCTCTCAGTTGGCATGATCGGCACTCCCATGATACAAGCACAACGTAATAACGGAGGCGGTAATCATAGGACTAACAATACTACCAACACCACTCGCCCGACGAACAATACCAATAACCGTCCGACGAACAACACCAACAACTCTCGCCCCAACAATAACGGCAACAATGGTAACACCAAGCCAAACAATAACGGCAACAATGGTAACACCAA
>CAZLJS010000104.1:0-5778 GCA_964559895.1 uncultured Sangeribacter sp. | reverse complement strand
GTTAGCCCCCTGTCAGCCCATGCTTCCCAGCCCCCTGTTAGCTCCCTGCGAGTTGGGTAGTCAATGCATAGCCATGAAAAAGAGCCTGCTACATCAACGCAGCAGGCTCTCGGAATATATAGACGTTTATGTAGAATTTATTTCATATTTTTCAGCAAGGTGCTCTCGCCTTGGGTTTAGCACCTTGGCCATGGCATTCAGGCCTTTGGCGAGCTTATTTCATCACCTTTAGCACACCTTTTGATGTCACTACCATATACACTCCGGCGGGGAGGTCGGCAGTGGCGAGGCGTGTGCTTCCCTCTTGGGCAATGGTGCGTAGCTGTATCACACCTGCTGTACTATAAAGGGTGATTGGCTCACCCGCGGTGGTGGCGCTGACGATGATGTCGCCATTGTCGGTGGTGGCAGCGTATGCTACCTCACCGTTGGCGTCAAGGGCTACCACACCCGATCCGGCCTTGAAGGAGTCAACCCATACCACTGTGTGTATGCCATATCCGGCATAGCGGGGCATTAGCTGGTCGAGACGGCACCAACGATCTACGGTAGCACTGCTCCCTTCCGGCACGTTATATGGCTTGACGTATAGCGTGGTAACCCCTGAGGCGTGTTTATCGGCAACCAATCCCAAGTAGCTGCGGCCTACGTATATGTCGGGGTCGCGCTCGATGATGAAGTTGTCGTCGAAGAGTATGGCTACGTAGAAGTTGCCATCCACCTCTATATCTTGGTCCAGCAGAGATATCTGCACGGGGTCGCTATGTGTGGCGTTGCCCTGTGTCTCGCCGAAGACATCCTTCATGGTAGCGGTATATTCGCCGTAAACCTGTTTCTCATCTGGCTTACCATTCTTTTCTCCGTAGAAGACCATGTGGAAGGGTGCGTTGGCTTGGTTGTTATAGCTATTGTTGACCACGCGGTAGTGGAGGTTGGTGCGCCACAGATTGATGGTGCGCAGCTTCACTTTGCGGTTGTTGGGCATGATAAATTTCTCGGCATACACCTTATATAGGTTGTTGGGGCCGGTGATGTAGTCACGTTCGTCGTAAGGTAGCGTGGGCACATCGCCAACCTCGAGGTATTCATCGCCTGAGTTGTAAGTGGTGATGCTGTGGCGTAGTTTCTCCTCGTTGAGGGGTATGTATGTGACGTTGAAACGGCGTGTCACCTCTCTGTCGCCACCGCTGTTGACACCTTTGAGGGTAACGTCGTATTGGCCGGCACCGGAGAACGTAATGGTGGGGTTCTCAGCTGTTGTGTCGCTGATTTCGGCGCCACCGGTGACGCTCCAACGGTAGCTGTCGCACTTTTCGCTGAGGTTGACCATCTGCACCTTCTGATGCTCATATACCAATAGGCAGCTGTTGGCGTAGTCATAGGTATGGTCGGTGGAGAAACGGGGCTGTGGCAGCAATACCAGCTCGTCGGCAGAGATATTGAAATCGTCGATGGCAACGCATCCGGAGTAGTAATTTTCGCTACTGAGGGCCCACGAGAAGCAGTATGCGCCGTTCTCAGGCGGGATGAAGGTATATTTCTTTAACTCCCAACCGGTGTTGTAGTAATCGGTGGTCTTTTGTATGCTGGCTTGGAAGTCTGATTCCTGCTGTACTCCTACCATGAAGTCCACGTCGGTGGTCTGCCATGTGCCGTTGGCCCATTCGTGGCCGGGCATGTAGATATAGTATGAGACGGTGTATTCTACACCTGCCTCGAGGGAGAAGAAGGGGGTGTAAAGATGTTCATCGTGGGGGTAGTCTGATTCATCGGTGATGAGATACCAGCTGCCGCTCTGTGCCGCGAAATCTGTAAGGTTGGCAGTGACGAAGGGGGCTGTGCCGTAGCATTGCCATTTCACAGGGAGGTAGGAAGTGCCATCGTAGTTATCCCCTTCAAACTGCTCTAGATATGGTATTTCCACCGTATCGACGAGGTTGTCGGGGTCGGGAGAGAGGTCAAACGCGTAGTCGTTGGACCCGATATGGCTGCATCCTACGATGGATATGTTGTCGAGAGCCACGAGACCGCGTCCGGTGTTTTGCAGGTCATCGTTGACGCCCAATGAGATGCAATATTCGCCATCTTCGGGGACGATGAAGGTGTAGTAGTATTCCGTCCATGAGCCCACCTTAGCGGCTTCCATGGATGCTATTTCAATGGTTTGTGCTTCGGGAGTCTGAGCCTTACCGGCTGCCACTTTGAAAGGTAGGCCACCTACGGGCAATGGATAGGTGGCATGTCCGGGAGCCAGGTAGGAGAATGATACGCTGCATTTGGTGCCTCCGGCGAGGGTCATCATCGGAGAGAAGATCGTTTCATGTCGGTATCCGTAGCTCGTTGTGTTGGGTGTGACGACGACATAGTCTCCTGAGGGGGCGCTAATGCCCATGTCGGAGGCGAGGCGGCGTGAGAACGCCACTTGTCCATCGGGGGCATAGGATACCCAACCGTCGGGCATGGTCGTGGATGTGGTGAAATGCTCGTCGTTGTCGAAATCTTCGTAGATCTCAAAAAATACTGATTCGTCGTTTGCCGCATTCATCACGGCGGTGTTGGCCGTGACAAATGCGATAAACAGTGCGTTGGATAGAATTCTTCCCATAAGGAGTATATTTGATGTGATTATTATTTCACAAGTATTTTGGCGCGGCTATCGGCAGTTTTGACGATATAGCAGCCTTGGGGAAGGATGATGGCGTTGTTGTCGCCATACATTTTGTTGCGGTAAACGAGGTTGCCTGAGATGCTGTAAACCTCTACGCTGCCTTGGTAGTCTGGCAGTGTAACGACACCATTGTCGCAGAGGATGCGGCTGTTGGCATCGGCGAGGGTCGCTACTGCTGATGAGGGGGCTTCGATGTCGGCGCTGATGGACACGGATTCGTTGCCACCTTTGTAGAGACTGCCTACGCTATATGTGTGTTTACCCGCAGCGGGGTTCTTGTCGATATAGATGCGGTTGCCTGATGTGCCGATAAACTCGTTGTCACGATAGATGGCGTAGCCCAGGGGATAGAAGAGGTCGAGAGTGGGATCGAAGGTACCATCATCGGGATACAGGTCGGTAGGCTCTGTCACGGCAGGTTCCACGAGGGTGAAACGGAGATAGTAGTTACCGGTGATGTTGGAGTCGGCGTGCCATGTGTCGGTATCGCCGATTTTCACCCAGTCACCGAGGCCGAGGCCGTCGCCTGTGAGGTCGTTGATGACCTGTATGTTGCCGTCGGAGCTTTCCACGTGGACACCCAGCCATAGTTGTTTCTGGTTCTCTATCTTCACCGTTTTGGTGAGCAAGAGGTCGTTCCATGTAGAGGCGCCGAACTCAGAAATTTTTCTTTCGGAGAGGATTTTGGGGTTTGAGCCATCCTCGTCAGCCTCCCATACGCGGAGGGTGTAGCTGAGCGCCTTAGGACCCAGGTAGGGGAAGAATCCGATTTTGCGAATGGTGTAGCCGCGGTAAATGGCTAGGTCGGCGGCGGTGAAGCGGTGCACGTAGTCGATGCTGGAGGTCTCGTAGCCGTAGATGTCGGCTTGCTCCATATTCTTCATGCGCGACAGGCGAGTGTCGGCGCTCCACAACGCTTTGATGAGCACACCCTGCGTGGCGTCGATTTCGCTGCTGAGCGTCAGGTCTTGGGCGAAGTTGGCGGGGATGGTGAGCGACACTGTCTCGTAGGGTGAGACGAGGCCGCTGTTGTAGGTGGCATCGACGAAATATTCGAGGTCGGTTTGGCTGGTGATAGCGTTGTCGGTGTATGAGAGTTCTCTGGTGGTGTCGATGGCCACGTTGTTGCGATAGATGGTGAAGTGTTTGAGATCAGACATATTGCCATCATATTGCCATGAGAGTTTGACTACGCCACGTGATGCTGTGGCCTCGAGGTTGTAGGGAGCTTCGGGAGAAGCCTCCACGTCGAAGTTGAAGCTGATGTCGCCGTCTTCGCTTTCGCTGATGGCGTTCAGTGCCTTATATGAGTGTCTGCCGGAACGTGATTTGAGGGAGGGAAGAGTCGAGTCGGAGATAGAGGTGATGTTGCGTGTTCCGGGGAATGGGGCGTAAGTGGCGTTGGTGTCGCCGTAGCTGTTGGGGTCACCTTCGGCAGGGTCGCATCCGGCACCTGCGCATAGGGTGTACATCGCCTGGGGATAGGTGGCGTTGAGGGTGTTGAAGGCTACGGTGGCATTGATGAGCGATTCGTCGGCGTGATACATCAGCAGGCCGTGGCCCGGGAGAGCGCTGTCGTAGCTACCCTTCTGCTGACGGTTCTCGATGATGAAATATTCGCCCGGGACGCCTGAGTTGATGCGGTAAGCCACCGGCTCCTCGTTGGCGGGTTTCATAGCGGTGACAGTGGTAGTGCTGTCGAGCAGTGTGGGCTCTACCCAACCGTATTGTATCTTTTGCCACATGTTGATGTTGGCGGGGCGGTCGCCGTAGTCGCCGTTCCACGCTCCGGAGCCCATGAGGTCCCATGTGCCGGTACCGCCATAGGAGCCGTTGGAGCTATAGTCGGTGTCGTAGAAGTCCGGAGCGCCGATATTGTGGCCGAATTCGTGGCAGATGACGCCCATGGTGGACTGGCGGCCGGTGTATCCTAGCACTTCGGGCTCTATGGTGTATGTGCGCACGGTGATGCCGTTGACGCTGAGACCATATATCTCGCTACTGTGTGACCATATATCGTAACCGCTACCTGTATATTCCTGACCGCCACCTTGGTGTATCACCGAGAGGCCGTCGAGGACGCCGTCGCCATTGTTGTCAAACTGAGAGAAATCGACAGTGGAGGCGAGCATGGTGATAGCGTCGCTGATGAGCTTCTGGGCACCGTCAGCACCGTAATAGTTCTTGGGATAAGGGAGCTGCACCCATTCCGTGACGGTGGTCTCTATGTCGAGGTTGCCGTAGGAGTTCTCCAGATAGAAGTCGCGGAAGGAGCCGATGCCGTTGTAGTTCTCCTGGTTCATCATATTCTCGAAGTCCTCCTTGGTGTAGGTGGTCTGAGTGTCGGAGAAGTTCACCAGTATCATCAGCAGTTTGCGATGACCTGTGGGCGGGAAGGAGACATCAACTTGCAGCGCCTCCTTGGCGGCATCTTTGCTAAAGGATTTGGTCACCCCTTTGCGTTCTTTCAGCCCGGGGGCTATGCCGCGTGCTTTGGCGGCGTCGGAGCTGCCGATGTAGGGGATGTCTGAAGCAATGAGTGATCCATCTGCCGACATATTGGCAAAGAAAAGCTTGCCGCTGGTGTCGCTGAGAAGCGTATATCCGTCGGGAGTGGAGATTTGGTGAGCGTGCTCGTCGCCGGAGAGCTGTACCTGCACGAAACTGCCATCAGGCAACTTATACTGCGTCAGCCCGGGATAGGCAGGCACGGCGTAGGCCGCTGTCGTTGCCATAAATGTCAGTAGTCCGGCTATGGCATACTTAGGTGTGAAATGTATCATCTTCTCAATAGTTAGTTTTTTCCAAATAGGTTAGCCACATCTGCACGGTATCAGATGTTGAGTGAGCAAATTTACAAAAATTTCTTGATATCCAAGACTTTCTGTCCAAAAATAAATTAGGGGCATGAATTTTCACTCTTCATGCCCCTATATTCAGTGCTATCTTGTAAAGGTAAATTCCATCTTATCGTTACCCGTGGTAGGCAACGCTTTGCCCGTCGTGGCGTCGTAGAGATAGGTGTATATAGGCTTGTTTTGCTACTATAGGTGCAAAAAAAGGATGCGCCGAAGCACATCCTTAGAGCATGACATGGCGGCTCTGATGCA
>CAZLJS010000103.1:0-5803 GCA_964559895.1 uncultured Sangeribacter sp. | reverse complement strand
TGATGGAGAATGCCTTGGTGGTGAGGGCTACGTAGAGCTGACCTTGGTCGGTGTCGCCCTTAGAGATGTTAGCGCCGGACTCTACATAATCCACAGTGCCGGGACGATAGTTGGCCCAGCCACGGAGCTTGATGGGGTGAGTGCCATTGAAGGGGCGTCCGAAGGTAAGTTCACCATCAGTGCCATCTGTATTATCGTAGCTACCTGCATAGATATTACCTGCTGCGAAGCGACCGATAAAGCTACCGATTCCTACAAACTGTGATTGCAACAATGCAGAATAGTTGCCGTTGTTAAGGATATCGCTTGATGGTGTGGTGATATTCTTATTCATAGTGATGGAACCGTGGTTACCGCTATCCCAGAATGTGGGAGTGGTGCTACTGCCGGGGATATAAGCGCCCTTGCTGTTGGTAACCCAAGTCTCAAAACCGGCATTTGGTATGGCGAAGATGCTCTCGGTGGTGAATGTCATCACTTGCGGGTTGACATAACCGTCGGCGATGACGCGGTACTCATAGGTAGTGCCTGCCTGAAGACCGGTGAGCTGTGCCATGAATTTCTGTGAAGCGCGTGTGGAGACACCTAGCACGGTAGTCCAGTTGGTAGTGCCCTGTTTGCGATATTCAAATCCGGGGTTGGTGTATTCCTCTTTGACGAGAGTACCGTAGAGGGTGACGCTGTAAGCGCGGATAGCAGATTGCTCCACAGCCTCGGGCTCCACAGCGGCGTCGCTGACGTTGATGCGAAGGGTATGGTTGCGTGTGCGGCCTCCGGTATCCACAGCGGAGATGTCGATGGTGTATTCACCGTTGGCTAGCTTATTGAGCATCGACGCGGGGATGGTGATCACGGCGTTGCGCTGATCCATATCTGTCTTATCAATGAAATACCAGGTAAATCCGGTAGCCTTGATAGCAGTCTCGGCGTCCTCGCTGAGGTTGGTGATATTAAACTTATCCGTGGTCAAGCCAAAGGCGTCCTTGTCGGAGAAGGTGAAGTTGATAGCGGAGAACCCTTGATGTGCGTAAATCTTGATAGTCTTATCGGTGAATTTTCCGCTGGGGCCTGCCAATGTGGAGGAGACATCAAAGCCATCACCCTCGATGACCGGAGCGGCGTAGATAGCCACGTTATCCTCCACGAGGAGCTCTTGGTCGTTGATAGTGACAGTGAGGAACGCACCACCTGAGGTGTCGCCATCCACCGTGGGGTTGTAGGATAGGTTGAGCACATACTCGTGGGCGGGCTTGACATTATTGATCACACCCTCTTTGGTAAATGCTTTGCCATCCTCGTTCTCGCCGGAGATAATCCAGGTGAGGGAAGTGTCGCCGTTGGGCTGCATGAAATAGCCGTGGGCATATGCCACGTTATCCTCGGTGAAATTGAGGGAGCCGCTGCTGTTGCCTATTGTCACGGTATAGTTTTGCAGCTTACCTTGCAGGTTCTCGGCGGGAGCCACCGAGGCGACCACGTTGGCGATTTTGCAGTTAAGCACCACGTTGGCCACATCACCCTTAGTGATGTCAAAGGGTTGGTAAGCTTTATAGAATTTCTTGTCGAAGGATGCGGAGACGCTGTCACCGGTCCATGCCTCACCCACATAGTGGCCCGACTTGAGGGCTATGGAGGAGGGCACCTCGCCAAGACCGTTGTATTTATGCAATAGTCCTTTGGAATCGGAGATGTAGATGATGCATTTATCCGCCAACTCCTCCGTATTCATTTCAGACCTTGTGACTTCGCTATTGACCACCATTCTCAAGCGCAACGAGCCCTCACCGTCTGTGGAGAACGGCTCGTCGGAGGCGCAAGCACCGATCAAGAGTGTCGGCAATGCCAATGCTGTATATATGATATGTTTTTTCATTACATTCAGTCTTTAGAGGATTAAGGATTCATGTGGAGACGGAGTGACTTCACTACCGTGCCGGAGGCATCGCCTACGGTAATTTTGAACTCATGGCTGGCGTCGCCGTAGATAGCCAAGAGGCTCATGAAGGAGGATACGTCGAATGTCACTGACTTAGCACCGCCCACGTTGACGGGAAGACCGAGGCTGGCGATAGCGGCTTCAAGGTCGCCGGGATTAACCAGGTCAAGGTGTGAGCTAAGTTTCACCTGTGTAAGCACCTCAGGGGTGAGGGTGTCGGAGATGATATCTACTTGGAATACTGTGATACCGGTCTCGCTGGTAGCGTTCACCACGACTGTTGAGGAGGGTGTCACCTCGTTGAGGATATCCAATGAGATAGGTGCTTGCGCTGTCACTGTGGGGCCTTCGCCTGTGGTAGTGCCGCCACCTTGGCCACCGCTGCCACCCTCGTTGGGACGGCCATCGTCTGTGGGACGGTCGCTATCATCGGGGTCGTAGTTATAGTTCACATCCACCACCTCTACGCGGGCGTCAACCTTCAAGCCGGGGACGATATTGCCCGAGGCGTTGGCGTCGGAACCGGGTTTGTGGAGGGTGTAAGTGATGCGATAGTGAGTGCCGGGAGCCACGTCGGTATATACGCGGGAGTTGGTCTCCGCCGCGCCGTCAACGATGCCGTTGAAGGTGGCTACCATGGTGTTGCTGTTCTCCACGTAACCGAAGTAGCCGGAACGGGTCTCGTTCTTGCCGAAATCGAGAGTTGAGTTCTCACCTACAAGGACTGTCACCTTAGCGTCGTCAGCCATGGCGGCTTTGAGGTCGTCGCTATAGATGATAGTCACCTTGACGTTGGAGAGTTTACACTCGATGGTGTTGACCTCGGTGATATCGTTCTCGCGAACGGTGAAGGTGGTAGAGCCTTTATAGTAGGGGGCGTCGAAGCCTACACCCTCAGCGTCGCCAAGGAACGCGCTCGCGGTATATTCACCCACGGGGAGCTCCAGCACGGAGGGCATCTCGGCATAACGATATGAATTCACCACAGCGCCATCCTTGATAATCTGCACGGTGAAATCCTGTACATCCACACCGGCACGGGTGTGTACTTTCTGCACCTCGGAGCCATCTACTGTCACCATCAATTTCTGGAATGAGACGGTGCCGACAGCGTCTGTATCAGTATTGAACGGCTCCTCCTTGCCGCATGATACCACCATGAAGAGTGATATCAGGCATAGCATATATAATTTAATCTTGGTTGTCATTATCAATAATTGAATTTGAGATTATCTATTGTCAGCACAGCGCCAATGGCTTTCTGCACGAGTTCTGTATATTTAGTGGTCTTGACGTTGGTAGTCTCCTCAGTGACGGAATAAGAGCCTCTGTTGGTAGAGCAGATCATGATTCTCAGTGAGGTAGGCTTGGTGTAGGCCACGTTGTAAGTGATAGGAATTGTGAAGGGGGTGAAGGCAGTAGCTGCGGAGAGCTCTATGCTACCAGTACCGATCTCAGTGCTGCCGTTGAGCAAAGTCACTGTCACGACGCCTTTCTCAGCGGTGTCTGTGGCATCGGTGGCATAGTTGTAGTAACCGGTGAGCGAGGTAGGACGCGATGCGAAGCTTACGCCCTGGTTGAAGGTCTGCTCCATGGTCGAGGTGTTGATGGCATAAGAGCCGAGGAACAAGCGGCCTGAAGCGGCATTGGCTACGGTAGCCTCTTTGCGGCTATAAGTGCCGGTGTCTGTGCGGGAGTCACGGCCCGGCTCGGAACCGGAGTAGTCGTAACCGACGCTGCGCACTACCATGGCGTTGCTGCCCGATTGTGCATCAGAGGTGTTGTATGTAGAGGGAACTACGAACCAGGTGTTGAGCGTGGAGGAGCTGAGGTTGCAGGTCTTAGCGTTGACGCTGGCCCAGCCTGTCGGCTCATATACGTCGTAGGTCTCTTTGTTATATACGGTGGTCCACTGTGTCAGGTTGGAGTATCTGCCACCCTGATTGAGTGTGGTGTTGATAGTCTGTGCCAAGGTCTCGAAGTCGCCATTGGGAACTACTGAAGCGGCCTCTGTAGTGATAGACACCGGTGAGCAGAAACTACTTGGGTTGGAGCCGGATTGCATGGTAGCTTTCAGCTCATAATTGGAACCGGCGCTCAAGCCGTGAACGATCACATAATGGCGATCTACGCTGCGGCTGGTGATGGTCAACTCGGTGCTACCGGCAAAGACGCGCAGGTTATTGATAATAGTAGCATAGGCGTCGGTCTCATCGGTAGTGACGTAAACCACGGCGCGGTTGGCGTATGGGTCGGCGTTGATTGTGAAATCGATGTTTCTGCGCTCCACGGTACCTTGTGCCATCTCTTTGCCCGCATAGTTGACATAGAATGTCACATTGCGACTTGTGGATGGTAGTTTGAATTTCACGTCGTACTGCTTGGTGGGGTATGCATCAGAAGCACGTCTCACAGAGGAGCGTGGGGTGATAGATGTGATATCGCATTGGCGACGAGTGCCATAGTCATCCACAGCCTCGATGGTGAGTTTCTCCGCGAGGTTAGTACCGTTGAAAGCTACTACAGCAGCGCCCTCGTCGGAGCCGTAAGCTGCCGGGGTGACAGAGATAATATTCAGTGTCAGCGGAGATACGTTGACTGTCATGGTGACGGGGTCGTTGACTTTGGTCATCTTATCCTTAACCACGAGTGTAAAGGTGTGAGTGCCTGAGGGTAATGTACTTAGGAAGGATGACATATCTACCTGTGCGAGAGTGCTGAGGTTGCCCGAGAGGCCTGTCTCCTTAATACCTGCTGCGGTGAGCTGTGCCAACTGTGCTTGGCTGAGTGAGCAGATATCAAACTCTGTACCTAAGGAGAGGGCGGCAGAAGAGGAGACGGTGAGAGTGGCATTAGTGATGCCGCTCTTGGCTCTGATGAAGAATTTGGCAGGGTCGCTGAGGGTGCTCTGCTCGAGGATCTCCAGCGGGGTGTCGGTGCTGAAGCCTTGAGCTATCACTTGCGGCGCCGGGGCTGTCATCATCTCATCGCTGAGGTCAATCTGCACATCCTCTTGTTCTACGGTATCGTCGAAGGTGATAACCAATTGAGCCTCACCTACTTCACCGTTATTGACGTCAAAGGTAACGCGATAGTGGTGCTGTGCCTCTGCTTTGAAATCTGCGGGTTGGAAAGTGGCAGATATGTTGTTTTGCTTAGTGAGTGATACGGTGATAGAGACATCGCCGGGCATAAGGTAAGCGGGACGAGTCTCCTCTTTTGGCACAACTATGTAAGCACCACCTGCGGAGTGCAGCGTAGTGGAAAAGTCTTTGAAATATGTTTTGAAAGCATCGGTGTAAGCTACAGACACCATGGTGTTGGCAAGCTTAGCGGTGATTTCTACATCTGTGGATTGGTCTTCAGCTACACTAAAGGTAGATTCACCATAGAAATAAGGGCGTTCAAAGCCTTCATCTTCGATGTCGCCGTAGAATGCCGACATGGTGTATTGACCGACTTTGAATTTATCCTCTGTGGGAAATAGATCGAAGGATGACCAGGTTTTCTGATAAGTACCATCTGATTTCGACAATGAGAGAGAGAATTGAGAAGCTTCGGGCACGTCCAGCTCTGAAGCGGAGGAGCGCACGGCTATCGAACTTTTCACCTCGCCACTGGTAGTAAGGTGTGGCGTGATGCCACCTTCTCCATTGCCTGTGTTCCAAGGGTTCTCATCGGAACATGCCACCAATAGGGGCAATGCACCATAAAGTACGCCTCGAGAGATAAGGTTCTTTACTTTTTTATTCATGCTTGTTAGTTTGAGGGCTTTAAGTATATAGAAGCCCATATAAATCAATGCTGCAAAGATACAAAAAATATTTATTAGGGTCCTAAATTCTTAATAGAGTTTAAGATTTATCA
>CAZLJS010000102.1:4707-5817 GCA_964559895.1 uncultured Sangeribacter sp. | reverse complement strand
GAGCCGCTTGAGAAGAAAATCTTAATTATAGGATGATAGAAGAACTTAAAGAGCGCGTTCTCGCCGGTGGTGAGATTACGCGTGACGAGGCCTTAGCGTTGGCCGAGGAGAAAGATTTAGACAAATTGTGTGACGCCGCCGACGAGATTAGTCGCCGTTTTGTGGGCAATGTAGTTGATTCATGTTCTATTGTGAACGCCCGTAGTGGCATGTGCGGCGAGGACTGCAAATGGTGCGCGCAAGCCACCCGTTTCCACACAGGATGTAAGACATACAACTTCCTCGACGAGGAGGAGGTGATGAAGGCCGCCAAGATGAACGAAGCTGCCGGCATCAAACGTTTCTCTCTTGTCACCAGCGGTAGAGCTGTATGCGGCTCCGACCTCGACAAATTCTGCGGCATCTATCGCCGTTTGGAGAAGGAGACATCACTATACCTCTGCACCTCCATGGGATTGCTCGAAAAGAAAGACCTACAAGCACTCAAGGACTCCGGCGTGAAACGTTATCACTGCAACCTTGAGGCTTCCAAATCATATTTCCCGCACCTCTGCACCACCCACACCTCCGAGGATAAGAAGCGCACCATCCGCGCTGCCCGCGAGGTAGGTATGCAGGTATGTTCCGGTGGCATCATCGGCATGGGCGAGAGCATGGCCGACCGCATTGACCTAGCTCTGGAGCTCCGCGAACTTGACGTGGACTCAGTGCCTATCAACATTCTGATGCCCGTGCCGGGCACCCCGTTGGAGAAGCAGCCACTTATTTCTGAGGAGGAGGTGATCCGCACAGTGGCCATCTTCCGTTTCATCCTTCCCACCAAGGGATTGCGTTTCGCGGGAGGCCGCAAACGTCTCAGCCACGAGGCTATGGTGCGCATCCTTCATGGTGGCATGAACGGTGCTTTGATGGGCGATATGCTCACCTCCGTTGGTAATCAGGTGGCAGACGACCGCAAGCTCTTCAAAGAGGCCGATATGGAATACTAGACAACAACTGTTCGCTAAAAATTATTAGATTTTTTTTTTTTGATATAGAAGGAGGGGACCGTGAGGCCTTCTCCTCCTTTTTTGTTTTTACGCATCGGTTGCCGTACAACAGGTTGCCGTA
>CAZLJS010000102.1:0-4607 GCA_964559895.1 uncultured Sangeribacter sp. | reverse complement strand
GGTATTAGCGGTGTAGGGGCGCTCCTTGGAGCGTCCGCTTTACAGAGATATATCTCCCTAATTTCGTTGGTGTTAACGGCTATTGTATCACCCTGATTTCGTTGACGTCATTCGCCAGCTGGCATCGACGAATGATGCTATTTATTGAGTGTCGGATACGCCACGCGGGAATGGTATATGGTGGCGAGACGCGCCTTGAAGGTCTCTTTCACTACCTGTATGTCGTGGAACGATATCGGGGAGTCGATATACAGCCCGTCGGCGATCTGTCCGTTGATGATATTCTCCACAAGGTTGGAGATATTCTCCTCGCTATACTCATGTAGCGAACGTGAGGCGGCCTCCACGGCGTCGGCCATCATTAGCAGTGTGGTCTCCTTGGTCTGCGGGTTGGGCCCCGGGTATTGGAAGTCGGCCTTATTAACGGCATATCCGGAGTTCATGGCGGTGTTGTAGAAGTATTTAGCCACGCCGTGGCCATGGTGCTGAGCTATGAAGGAGCGTATCACCATAGGCAGCTTCTCCTTGGCAGCTATCTGCAGGCCCGCGGAGACGTGGCTGATGATTTTATGGGCGCTGGCTTCGGGGGTGAGGCCGTCGTGAGGGTTCACGCCATGTTGGTTCTCGGTGAAGAATATGGGCGATGACAGCTTGCCGATGTCGTGATATAGCGCACCTGTACGGACCATCTGCACGTTGGCTTCGATGGCACGGGCGGCGTCGGAGGCTAGCGTCGATACCTGCATGGAGTGTTGGAACGTGCCCGGAGCCTCCTCGGCGAGACGGCGTAGCAGCGTATTGTTGATATCGCTTAGCTCCACCAGCGTCACCGTAGAGGTGAAACCAAAAATCTTCTCCACCAGAAGTATCAGGAAGTAGGAGAAGGAGAGCAACACGCAGTTAATAGCCAACATACCCACAGCGCGCGGGGAGAAGGTATCGGCCAACGTGCCGGAGCTTACCAGCAGTGTGGTGACGTATATGGCGAAGTATGTGATAAACACCATCACGGCAGTAAACAGCAGCTGCGAGCGACGTGTGAGCTGACGTAGTGCGTAAGTGACGACGAAGCCCGCCATGACCTGCATCAGGATGAACTGCAAGGGGAAGGTGGCGACGATGGCTGAGATCATCACCGTGGTGAAGAGCGTCATCACTGCCGTGCGGGCATCAAAGAAGATCATCACCGTGATAGGCACCGCCGCGAAGGGCACGAAATAGATGCCGTAGCTGAAATTCTCAAACATAAACAGGGCGAAGAGCACAAACACCACCGAGAAGCCTATCAGGAACGTCATCACGCGTATGGTGCGGTATAGTCGAGGCCTGAAGTTGGCTAGGTAGAGGTAATAGATGATGTATATGGCGAGGATTATCAGCACCTGTCCCAGGGCAAATAATTTGTCGGAATTATCCTCCTTCTGCTCCTCAAGCATCTGTTCATAGGTGTTGAGGATAGTATATATCTGCGGGGTGACGATTTCTCCCAAATCGACGATGCGTTGTCCCTTCTTGATGACGCCCTGCGCCGCGGTGACATTAAGGTACTCTTGGCTGCGGAATTTGCCGTCAGTGACGGAGTCCAGCGTTATGTTGGGCGACAAGCAGAGGTTCAGCGCCTTAGCCATCAGCTGCGTCATCGACGCCTCGCCATGCGTAGAGCGATACACCGAGTCGATATAGTGGAACGCGCCCGCGGGGGTCCTCATGTCGGCGATGCTCAGCGTGGTGGCGGTGGTGATATCGTTGCTGTTGTCTTGGGTGGTGCGCAGCTCATAGAGGTGGCGGCTGCTTACCGAGTCGTATAGTGCCGGCTCTATGATACCCTTATTATATACGGTGCTGAGGAGCGCCGCCATTTGGCGATAGTCGGCGTGAGGTTCTATCCCCGCCGTCACCTTGGTGAAGCGCTCTATGTTATCCTTTGACACCTTTTCGCTCCTAATCACAAACGGCACGAAATGATTGTCGATGGAATCCTTGAGCTTGTCGCTGGTCTCCGTGTCGTAGTAGATTGGTATGTCGAAGTCGGCGGTCAGCAGATGGTATTTCCAGGGTTGGTTCACCTCATAGGAATATGACTGGCGTCCGGTGCGTGGCAGGCATAAGGCTATCAGCGCCACTGCCGCGATGAGGAGCGCCATGCGTACCATGTTTATGCGCGAAAAGAGGTCTTTATTCATAGTGTTATTGTTGTCGTGATTATCTCGCTAAGAGGTCCTCTTGGCGAATTTCACACCTTTTATTTTCTTTAGTTTTTTGCAGAGCTTAGCCACGGTGTCGGTGGTATCTACCTGCAGCGTGGTGGTGCAGTGAAACACTCCCGGCTCGGTGGTGAAGCTGAGGTTGACGATATTAAGCTCCATCTCGCCTGAGATGCATCCGGTGATCTTCTCCAGCACCCTTTTGCGGTCGATGCCGTCGATGTCGAGTGTGACGGTGAAATTGTCGGCTTTACCCTCCCAGCGTGTCGCCACAAGACGGGTGCCATAGGAGCTCTTGAGCTTCATCGCCACGGGGCAGTCTGCCTTATGCAGTATCACTTGCTCATCGGCGGAGACGAATCCCAGCACGTCGTCGCCCGGGATGGGGGAGCAACAGCTGTCGATGCGGTAGTTGGGCGGTGTGGCGTTGGGCAGCAACACATATATATTTCTGCGGTCGATGGTGGGATGGGTCTCGTCGCCGCTCTTGCGCTTGGAGGTGAAGGGGATGCGCCACAACTTCGACAGCATCGAGCCTCCGCTCTTCTCCTGCGTTTCCTGGCCGATAGAGATATTTTTCTCATCGTTGGCCATCATCAGATAGAGGTCCTGCGGGGTGCGTAGATGGTATTTGCCGAGGATGCGCGACATCGTCTCTTTGCTATTTTCGATACCTTTCTCGGCGAGAAATTGTTCAAATATCTGCTTGCCCCGCTCCGCCATATCGCGACGGTCACGGCGTATGAGCGCGCGCAGACAGTTCTGCGCCTTCACCGTCTTGCAATATTCCAGCCAGGACTCCTCGGGCTTCTGCGACTCTGAAGTGATAATCTCCACCTGGTCGCCACTGGTGAGCGTATGGTCGCGCGACACCAGCTTATGCGCTATCTTGCCCGCCACGCAGTGCTTACCTACCTGGGTGTGGATGGCAAACGCCATGTCGAGCACCGTCGAGCCGGATGGCAACGTGATGAGGTCTCCCTTCGGTGTAAAAACGTAAATATCTGCTGAGAAGAGGTTTAGCGTCACCGTGTCGAGGAAGTCAATAGCGTTGGGAGTGGGGTTGGCGAGGATATCCTTCACCTTCTTCATAAGGTTGTCGAGGGCCGGCTCCTCGTCATATTCACCGGTCTTATATTTCCAATGAGCGGCATAACCCAGCTCCGCTATCTCGTCCATCTTGCGCGAACGTATCTGCACCTCTATCCAGCGACCTTCGGGGCCCATGGCGGTGAGGTGTAGCGCACGGTAGCCGTTGGGCTTACCCGTGGTGGTCCAGTCGCGGAGACGGTCGGGATGAAGACGGTGACCTTCGGCAAAGAAGGTGTAAATCTGCCAGCATCGCAGGTTCTCCTTCTCGTCGTCGTCATTCTCAAAGATGATTCTTACGGCGTAGATATCGTATATGTCGTGGAAGCTCAAGTGCTTACGCTCCATCTTCTTATAGATGGAATATGCGCTCTTCACCCTCGCTTTAATCTCATATTTAAACCCGGCAGCGTCGAGTTTCTCGCGTATAGGCGCCACAAACTCCTCCACGATAGCCTCGCGGTGCTCCTTGCTCTTGTCGATAAGGCCCATGATCTCGTCGTACTTCGCAGGGTGTTCGTAGTGGAACGCCAGGTCCTCCAACTCCTGTTTGATGCGGAACAGACCCAGACGGTGGGCCAACGGCGCGTAGATATACAGCGTCTCTCCGGCTATCTTAAACTGTTTCTCGGGGCTCATGACGCCCAGCGTGCGCATATTGTGCAGGCGGTCGGCCATCTTGATAAGCACCACCCTCACATCGGTGGACATAGAGAGCAGCAGCTTGCGGAAATTCTCAGCCTGCATAGACGCCTTTGTGCCGAAGATGCCACCTGAAATCTTAGTTAGTCCATCCACTATCTGCGCCACCTTGGGGCCGAAGTTCTGCTCTATATCCTCCACCGTGAAATCGGTGTCCTCCACCACATCATGCAGCAACGCCGCACAGATAGAGGTGGAGCCCAGTCCCAAATCGCCGATCACTATTTGCGCCACCGCGATAGGATGAAGGATGTAAGGCTCGCCGCTACGCCGCCGCACTCCGGCGTGCGCACGCTTGGCAAACTCATAGGCACGATCTATGAATTCAACCTTCTTGCGATGGTTGGATGCCAGATAAGTCCTTACCACTTCGTGATAAGCTGCTTCGATCATTTGCTCCTCCTCGGGACTCCCCGGAGCGGGTAATTGATTTTCCTGAGCCATGGTTGCCGAAAATGTTTTAAAGTCCAAAGTTACAAGGATATTATGTAAAATGCAAGTCTAAACGCAGAAAAATCACCCCTGCCATAGACGCAAAACTCGCGAGACTACTACAGAGCAGTTCTCGCGAGCGCTGTGGAAATTACGTGAAAAATTAAAAAAATAAATAAA
>CAZLJS010000101.1:0-6055 GCA_964559895.1 uncultured Sangeribacter sp. | reverse complement strand
CCCGAGGACCCGTTTGCCATCTATTACAACTACTCCGACCTGCGCAAGGTCAACCTCGAGACCGGCGAATTTGAGAACATTGGCCGCATCGTCGATAACAACCGCTTGAAGATAC
The DNA here is from genome assembly GCA_964559895.1 of uncultured Sangeribacter sp. Lineage (GTDB taxonomy): Bacteria > Bacteroidota > Bacteroidia > Bacteroidales > Muribaculaceae > Lepagella. The sequence goes on along the minus strand of CAZLJS010000101.1, from coordinate 5,940 downwards.
GCGCCATCGCCTTCGATAGCCAAGGTCAGCTATGGGGCTTCTCCGACGGCTATGTAGGTCTTTACAAGATAGACACCACCACAGGTGCCGGTACGCTGGTCAAATACCTCGGCTACAACCTCAACGCAGCCTATGGCGCCACCGCCGTCTATGACCACCGCAACGGCAAACTATACTGGTTAGGCTACACCAACGAAGCCGGAACTGTCCTCCTCGAGGTCGATCCCGAGACTCAGAGCGTCAGCGTTGCCAAGCAGTTCAACGACAAAGAGAGCTTCACCGCCCTCTACATCAGAGACGCGCACCCCGAGGCTCCCGACGCTGTCAGCAACCTCCAATTCGCATATAACGCCGACAGCCACACCACAGGTAGCGTCACCTTCACCGCTCCGTCAAAGACATACGCACAGAAAGCCCTCACAGGCACCATCTCCGCTGAGCTATACATTGATGACGAGCTCTACGACACCAACGAGAGCGTCACCCCGGGCGCTGCCGTATCATTCCCCGACATCACCCTCACAGGTGGCAAGACACACAAGATACGCGTACAGTGCTACAACGCTGCCGGCAAGAAGGGCGCGCCATCCATCATCACCGAATACGCTGGTGAGGACGTCCCCGCCAAAGCACAGAACATAAAGGTTAGCACCAACGACCGCGGCGACACTGCCACCATCACCTGGGACCCCGTCACCACAGGCGCTAACGGCGGTTACCTCGACGCCTCTGCCATCTCCTACAGCATCGTGCGCCTACCGGAGAACACCCTCGTCGCTGACGACATCAAGGCTACAAGCATCGTCGATACTCCCGACCGCAACATGCTCTATTCTCAATACGTGGTTATCGCTTACGGCAACTCCGGCAACTCCGGTTATGCCTACTCCTCACCCGTATTGGTCGGCAAGGCCTACGACGTGCCATATATCCAGACCTTCGACACCCAGAGCGCCTTCAACACCTTCCTCGCCATCGACGCCAACAACGACGGCTGCAACGGCTGGGAGAACTGCACTTGCGGCTATGGCGGTTGCTATGGTGGCGACAAATTCTTCTACGACTCAGATAATAAATGCGCCGAGTACTTCGTCAACTACGTCTATCAGCACTGGTCAGACGACTGGATGATCTCCCCGACGCTCAACCTCTCCCCCGACAACGTCTATTCCGTACAGTTCAGCACCTACGGCTTCTCCTCCGGCGACTCACAGACCGAATGGACCATCACCGCGGGCGCTCTCCCCACCGTGGAATCACAGACACAGGTCATCACCACGGAGTCCTTCCTGACACCCATCAACGGCGCCCGCACCGTCACCGGAACATTCATCCCCGAGGAGGGTGTTTGTCGCTTGGGCTTCCACCTCGTCACCGACTGGAAGGACCACGCCACCTTCGACAACGTATATGTACAGGTCTATGGCTCATCCGCCATCCCCGCCGAGGCTACCAACGTGTCAGCACAGAAGGGTAAAGGCAACGTAGCCATCACCGCCACCATGCCCCGCCTCACTGCCAAAGGTGACGCCCTCTCCTCCATCACCAAGGTAGAGGTCATCCGCGACGGCAGCGACCGCGCTTGCGCTACCCTTGAGAGCGCCGAACCCGGTGCCACCGTCACCCTCTACGACGAAAACCCCGTGCTTGGTGTCAACAAATACACCATATATGTATATAACGAGTCAGGCAAAGGTCTCCCCACTACTACCAGCGTCGATGTACGTCCCGACACCCCGAAGGCCGTCGAGAACCTCAACGTAGTAGCCGACAACAACGGTCAAGAGGCTGTCATCACATGGAACTATCCCGCTGATGGCCTTGGCGTCAACGGTGAAGCCCTCGACCCCGAGGATATCACCTATACCATCTCCTACACCGTCAACTACCAGACCTACGAGCTCGCCAAAGTCAGCGGCACCGTCAACAGCTACCGCGACGTCAACGTGTCTCAATACTTCTCCGACTCACAGCAGGCTAAGGTGAAATACACCGTCGTTCCCTCCACATTGAAGGGCAGCGGCACCGCGCAATCCGTCGAGGAGGTCTTCGGTCGCTCCTATGAACTACCATTCGTTTGCTCCTTTGAGGACAACAGCATCGCACCCTGGGAGGGTGGTTCCTGGGCAGTAGGCGCCGCCGCTTACGACCCGCAGACCACCGCGCAGGATGGCTACAACGTGGCGTCATACATCGCCCCGGGCAGCTCCGAGCTCATCTCCCCGCGCATCAACCTCACAGGCCTGGTCAACCCCCACTTGACATTCTATCTATACCAGGATGACCAGTCAACCGCCAACAACTCCTATATCCAGGTAGGTCTCCGCAACGCCGCGGAGGGTGCCGCCGCGCAGACGCAATACATCTCCGACGTCATCAGAGTGAAAGCCTCCGCAGCCGGTTGGCAGCTCTACGACATCGACCTCTCAGCATATAGCACTTGGTCACGCGCAAGCCTCGTCTTCCTCGCCGTCTCCAGCAACAGCAAGTCAAGAATACATATCGACAACGTCAACATCAGCGGTGAGCGTCCCGACTACGACGTCAAGGCGGTAAGCCTCTCCGGTCCCGCCATTGCTCGCATGGGCTACGACAACATCTACACCGCCACCATCGAGAATGTAGGTATGCACGACTACGACAGCTTCAAGGTGGAGCTTCTCCGCGACAACGAAGTCATCGACGAGACCACCATGGCGCTCACCTCCGGCAACAAAGTAGAGGTGCCGATGACATTCCATCCCGCGCTCACCGAGGAGCCCGGCGAGACATGGCTCACCCTGCGCGTCACTGCCGCCAACGACGTTAACAGCGCCGACGACGAAACGATGTGCAAGGTCACCGTCCTCTACCCCAACCTGCCTTACGTCAACGACCTCCAGGGCAGCGGCAAGGGCGACGCCGTAGAATTGCAATGGAGCGACGCCTCCGCTTACCCCAACGACATCTCCGTCACTGAGGACTTCGACTCCTACGACCGCTTCGCTACCAGCAACGTCGGCGACTGGACGCTCGTAGATGAGGATGGCGCCGCAACCATAGCTGGTATCAGCAACAGCTCCACCTCACAGACCATCACCTGGGACAACGCAGGCACCGCGCAAGCATACATCGTCTTCGACCCCGTATATCTGGGCATCACAAGCCTCTGCACCGCCTACTCCGGCAACCAGTGCATGGTAAGCTTCTGCTCCGCTGAGAAGAACGACGACTGGCTCATCTCACCGCAACTGTCGGGTGGTGCGCAGACCGTCACCTTCTACGCCCGCGCTATGAACAGCAGCTACGCCAACGAGAAGCTCGAGTTCCGCTACTCCATGGCGGGCAAAGACACCGAGGACTTCAAGCTAGTGAAACGCGAGACCGTCTCCTCAGAGACCTGGACCAAATATAGCTTTGAGGTACCTGCCGGAGCACGCTACTTCGCTATCCGCTGCATCTCCAGCAACCAGTTTGCCCTCATGATCGACGACGTCACCTACGACCCCGCGCAAGAGGTGGTAGAGTTCACCGGCTACAACGTCTATCGCGACGGCGAGAAGATAGCCTCTGAAATCGGCGACGCTTCATACCGCGACACCGACATACATAGCGCCACTGCCAAACACACCTACTTCGTCAGCGCTCAGTATGAGGAGGGTGAGTCGGCTTACTCCAACCAAGTAACCATCGACGTCAGCGGCATCTCCACCGACAATATCTCCGGCGAGATAGCCATCTATACCCGCAACCACGAGCTGTATATCCAAGGCGCCGCAGGCAACCAAATCATGGTTTGCAACGCCGCCGGTCAGGTATTCTATCAGTTCATGGCAAAAGCCAACATCGAATCGCTCAGCTTGCAACCCGGCATCTACATCGTGCGCGCCGGCAACAAGACTGTTAAGATAGCTGTGAATTAATTACTGTGAAATTAGAGGGGAACCTCTTGACCCACAGGAGGTTCCCCAACAAAATTCATTATTGCCTAAACTAACCAAACGTATATGAAAAAACTTTACATTTTGCTAGCCGGCCTGGCGATGACGCTCAGCGCCGGTGCCGAACAAAAGAGCATCACCGAGGACTTCAACAACTGGGGTGGTAAGAACTACACCTACCTCAGCAACCTCACCTCGATACCAGAGAACTGGGCTTATGTCGCAGAATCCGGTGCTGAATCGGAGTGTGAGTACTCCAAGGTCTCAGATGGCGACTTCTGCATCAAAGGAGCACAGAACTATTACCTCACCCTGGTCACCTACGCCTATGCAGGTAGCGAGGGTGGCAATATCGTTATTGACGTTAAGCGCCGTGCCAACTCGGGAGCCGCACCAGCTATGGAGCTATGGAAGATGAGCAAGAGCGACGGCAGCTACTCCTTCGTGGAGAAGATCTGCGACGTGGAGATACCCGCCAGCGTCAACGGTAGCTCCTTCGTCACCGCCTCCGCCCCCGACAAGGCCATCACAGAGGATGGATATATCGGCATCAAGTTCATCCGCGCCTGCGTGGATAACTACTGCAACAGCTGGGAGGAAGCGAGCGGCAGCGTCGCCACATATAGCTACTCCGGCAACGTCAAGGACAGTGAGGGCGCGCCCCTCGCCGACGTCACCGCGCAGCTCTCCGGCGCCAACAACTACTCCGCCACCTCCGACGCCAACGGTGCCTTCTCCTTCACCGAGGTTAAGCCCGGCCACTACACCCTCAGCCTCTCCCGCGAGGGCTACAAGTCCTTCTCACAAGAGGTGGATATCGAGGCCGACGTCACCGACATGGCTGTTACCCTCCAGACAGAGGTATCAGTGCTCTACGGCAACGTCATCGACCAGGTATATACCTATAACCTATGTAGCGACGCCATAGCATACCTCTACGACGGCGACACCCTCGTGGCGCGTTGCAACGCTCCCGAAGGTGCTTACCGCTTCACCATCAACGGTGTATTGCAGAGCAGCTATACCCTCAAAGCCACCGCACCCGGTTATGAGGCAAACAGCATCGAGGTATCCTTCACCTATGGCACAGAGAAGTTCCAAGGCATCTACCTCACCCCGCTGAACCTCGTCTATGACCCTGCCGACGGCTCATATCTCGACGAGCTATCCTACGTCACCGTCTCCGCTAACGGTAAGACGCTCACCCCCAGCATCTTCTCCGACCTGGAGCTCCGCGACGACAACGGCACCCTCATCAACGAGACCTACACCTCCGCGGTAGGCGAAGATGGCGCCATCACCTGGACACTCAGCGACCCCGTAGCGCCCGCCTATGGCATCTATACCCTCACCCTCCCCGAAGGCTCTTTCATAGTTGGCGAGAGCGACTCCCCCGCCGTGACATTGAAATACACCCTTGGCGTTCCCTTCACCTTCATGTATAAGAAGGTGACATACAACGAGGTAGAGCAACCCGCATTCCTCGTGCAAGGCGTCAACGGACAAGCCATCACCCTTAGCCGCACCTACTCCAGCTGCTCACTGAGCAAGAAGGATAGCGACAAGAAATTTGACCTCCAGGTAGTGGAAGACAGCGCCAACGGCATCTACTTCGTCATCAACGACGAGAGCCAGCGCGACGCCTTCGAAGCCCTTGGCTACGGCACATACGTGATGACCGTCGGTGAAGGCTTCTTCGCTGCCAACGACAACCAGTTTGAGCGCCAAGTAGATGTAGAATTTCTGGTACAGTCCTCCGCTGTGGAAGCCCTCAGCGCAGCGGACGCCACCGTGGATATCTACACCACCTCCGGCATGAGAGTACGTCGCGGCGTCGCTCCTGCCGAGGTCAACACCCTCCCCGCCGGCATCTATATCCTTCGCGGCAACGCCGGCACCTCTAAATTCGTAGTTAAATAAACTTTTTTCAATAACTAACCAATTAAACAACAACAAATTATGAAGAAACAATTATCATTGCTCTTGATGAGTTGCTTGCTCAGTGTCAGTTCGGCATGGG
>CAZLJS010000100.1:3638-6068 GCA_964559895.1 uncultured Sangeribacter sp. | reverse complement strand
ACATCTATCTCTATGCATGGGGCGACAAGGAGATATTTGGTGGCTGGCCCGGTGCTGCACCCTCCGACACTAAGGTCATCGGTGGCCACACCTTCAAGGTATTCTCTCTCGAAGGGGCCGGTGAGGTAGAGCATCTCATCTTCAACAACAACGATGGCATCCAGTTTGACGGTCCCGAGATTACCCTCGATCGCGACTACTATTTCTCTGTCAACGCAGTAGGATGCACCGAGATAGACCCCTCCTCGTTGGCAATGCTTTGCCGCATCTACGTTGAGGACGCCACCAGCTGGACCAACACCTACCTCTATGCATGGGGCGACAAGGAGATCTTCAACGGCTGGCCCGGTGCGCTCTCCACGGGCACCGAGACAGTGGATGGTATCGAATATAAGTTCTGGGAGGTAGAGGGCTCCGGCGAGACCGAGAACCTTATCTTCAACAATGGCGAAGGGGTGCAGTTTGACGGTCCCACAGTGACCCTCGACCGCAACTACTTCCTCAAAATCACCGATGCAGGATATACCGCTAAAAGCAGCAGTAAACCAGCCAAAGGTAATAAACGTTCTATTAAAAGGTAGATGATATACATGATGTGCAAGAATAAAATAAAGTTATTTACCCTGATGTTGGGCGCCCTCTGTGTAGGAGGGTGCTCCGACGACATGGTAATGCCCGAGAACCCCGACGCTCCCGTGGTGGAGGGTGTGGGCAATGATGTCGTGATTTATGAAGCTAACCCGCGCTTCTTCGGTGACAACAATCTGCTGAGCGCTATCGACTCCCGCCTTGACGCTATCAAGGGTATGGGCGCCAACGTGCTCTGGATAATGCCGGTGAACACCCCGGGTGAGCTCAACGCCATAGGTTCTCCATACTGTGTGAAGGACTATAAGACAATCAACACCCGCTATGGTAGCGAAGCTGATTTCACACGTTTAGTTAGTGATGCCCATGCTAAAGGTATGCGCGTGATCCTCGACTGGGTCGCCAACCATACCTCATGGGATAATGCCTGGATTACTCAGCACAGCGACTGGTATGAGCATGACGCCAACGGCGATATCGTGGCGCCTTCAGGCTGGACAGATGTGGCTCAACTCGACTTCACCAACGCCTCCATGCGTGCCGCGATGATAGACGCATTGGTGTATTGGGTGAAGGATATGGGAGTGGATGGCTTCCGCTTCGACTATGCCACAGGCGTTCCCCACGATTTCTGGCAGGAGGCGGTGGCTGCTATCCGCGCTGTCAACGCTGATGCGCTCCTCTTGGCTGAGACCTCCGACACCTCCTTCTACAACGATGGTTTCGACATGCTCTATGGCTGGGACTTCGGCTCTGCTTTGCAGGACCTTTTCTCCGGCAAAATTGCCCCCGCGAAATTCTTCTCACAGAGTGCCGCGGAGCTTGCCAACGTCCCTGAGGGTAAGTCCATCATGCGCTACTCCCTCAACCACGACGTAGCCGCTGAGAATGACATCGCCACCCTTTACGGCTCACGCGACGCCGTGGAAGCCGCCTATGTGCTCTCTACCTTCGTTGGTGGTGTGCCGATGCTCTATTCCTCCATGGAATCGACAGTAGATAGCGGTAAGCTCTCCTTCTTTAACTATAATCCGCTATCCTGGAATGCAGACAGAGTATCACGCTATGCCACCCTGGGATCCATCTACAGCGCTACTACAGAGGTTCGTGGTGGTGAATTGCGCACTTACCAGACCGGCAAAGTGGCGACCTTCGCTCGCGTCACTCCGGACCATGCGTTGATCGTCGCTGTCAACCCCACCGCAGACACTCGCACTGTGAGCCTGCCTATCTCTTATGTGGGCATGCAGATGCAGAATATGTTGACTGGTAGCACCTTCACCGTAGCAGCCAGCGCGGAGCTCGGTGCTTATGAATACTTGATTTATTACAAATAATTATTAGGTTTTATGACAATAAAATCGTGGTTACTTACAATGTCGATGGTCGCTGCCTTAGAGGCAGGGGCTGTCGGCATCACCTCTCCCGATGGCAACCTTGTGCTAAACGTAGATCTCAATGCCAAAGGTGTGCCACATTATGCACTAACCTATAAGGGGAAAAGCGTGATCGAGGAGAGCGCATTGGGCATCGTGGGGAAGGAGGCTTCCCTCAATGCCGGATTCAGCATCATTTCCACCAAAACAGATTCCCACGACGACACTTGGACCCCTGTGTGGGGTGAGTACGCTACCGTTCGCGACTATTACAACGAGTTGGTAGTGACCCTCGCCACCCCCGACAATGGTCCGCGTATGGATCTCCGTTTTCGCCTATTCAACGATGGCTTAGGCTTCCGCTATGAGCTACCCGAGCAGGATGCTGTCAACTACCTGGCAGTCACCGACGAGCTCACCGAGTTTAACCTCAGCGGCAACCACACTCTCTACTGCATCCCGGGTG
>CAZLJS010000100.1:0-3538 GCA_964559895.1 uncultured Sangeribacter sp. | reverse complement strand
GAGCTCACCGAGTTTAACCTCAGCGGCAACCACACTCTCTACTGCATCCCGGGTGACTACGACACCGATGAGTACCTCTTCACCACGTCACCCATAGAGGATGTGGCGGCACCCCTGGAGGCGCTGCGTGGCAAACACACCGAGAGCCAGATGATTAGCGGAGGCACCACCGTGCAGACACCGTTGATGATTAAGAGCACCGACGGGTTGTATATCAATATCCACGAGGCGGCATTGGTGGGCTATCCCGCATTGCAACTCAACGTAGATACCGCTCACCACGGCATGAGCGCGCACCTCACCCCCGACAAACTCGGCGTGAGAGGTTATCTGCAACTACCTTTCAATACGCCGTGGCGCACCATCATCGTCAGCGACAACGCGTGCGATATCCTCGCCTCGCAGCTGATACTTAACCTCAATGAGCCTTGCGTTATCGAGGATACCTCCTGGATTAAGCCTATGAAGTTTGTGGGCGTTTGGTGGGAGATGTTCACCGGTTCGGGCAGGACATGGTCCTACAGCGATTACTACAAAGCTAAACCGGGCATCACCGACTACTCCAAGGTTACTCCTAATGGTCGCCACGCCGCCAACAACGATAACGTGAAGCGCTACATAGACTTCGCTGCCAAATACCATATCCCGGGCGTGCTCGTGGAGGGTTGGAACGAAGGTTGGGAGGACTGGTGCAGCTACCGCAAAGACCGTCAGTTCCTCTTCGATAAGGCGTATCCCGACTTCGACGTGGATATGCTCCAGGGCTACGCCAAAGAGCGTGGTGTGCAGCTGATTATGCATCATGAGACGGGTGCCAACGCTGCCGACTATGAGCGTCAACTAGACAATGCGTTCACCTTTATGCGCGACCATGGCTACAACGCCGTCAAGACCGGTTACGTGGGCGCCATCATCCCTCGTTCGGAGCACCACTCTTCGCAGTGGATGGTCAACCATGTGCTCCACGTGGCGCAGCGTGCCGCCGATTTCCATATCATGGTTGATTCACACGAGGCCCCGCGACCCACAGGCCTCTGCCGCACCTATCCCAACTGGCTGGCACAAGAGTCGGCACGCGGTGGTGAGTTTGAGTCGATGGGTGGCAACACCCCCGAGCATACCTGCTTGCTCCCCTTCACGCGCCTCAAAGGTGGCCCGATGGACTATACTCCGGGACTATTTGAGACCCGTTTGAGCTATTATAACCCCAAGAACACCAGTCAGGCAGGCACCACGCTAGCCAAGCAGTTGGCGCTTTACCTCACCATGCCATCGCCGATGCAGATGGTGTGCGACCTGCCGGAGAACTATGAGCGCTTCCCCGACGCGTTTCAGTTCATCGTGGATGTCCCCGTGGATTGGAGCGACAGTAAGTATCTGGAGGCTGAGCCGGGTGACTATATCACCGTGGCACGTCGCGACAAGAACTCCGACAAATGGTTTGTGGGTAGCATCACCGACGAGAACGCACGTACCGCCACGGTGGATTTCTCCTTCCTTCCCAAGGGTGTGAAATATGTGGCTACCATCTACGCCGACGCTCCCGACGCTGATTGGAAAACTAATCCGCAGGCCTACAAGATAACCACTAAGGAGGTCACCTCCTCAACCCGTTTGCGTCAGAAGGTGGCGCCCGGTGGTGGTTTCGCTATCGAAATCGTTCCTAAACAATAACAGAGGCGCCCGCACCGCCTTGCACCTTAAATGGTAACTAAAGAGAGCTCGGAGCTGCATGGCGCTCCGAGTTCTCTTTGTTTACAGCGACCGAGTAGAAGTCTAATGCACGGACACCTTCGGGCTTGCGCCCTCAGCATAGCTAAAGTTAGGCCTTGAGCCCTATCTTTTATCTATCCTCATAAAAACGGCGCTAATTATACTAACCAAGCTCTGTTTTACGTTAAACAAGCATGCGAAACGGTTTGAAAATTATAGCGATAATGACGCTTCTGCTCCTTCTGGGAGGCTGTAGAGGCGCTAAACTCTCCACCGCCAACGAGCAGCTTGAGCGGGGGGAGTATTATGATGCATCCAAGACATATAAGAAGATATACAATAAGCTGACAAAGCGCGAGGATAGGCCTCTGCGTGGCGAGGTGGCGTATAAGATGGCTACCTGCTATCGCAAACTGAATATGTCGGAGCGTGCTGCCGCGGCGTATCAAAACGCGGTGAGGTATGAGTATCCCGACTCAAGCGTGTATCTATACTTGGGGCGTGAGCTGCAAGGCTCCGGTAAGTATCAGCCTGCTATTGAGGCGTATAGCAAGTATCTGGAGTATAAGCCCGACGATGACTTCGCCAAAGAGGGTATCGATGGCTGCAATATGGCTATCCTCGCTAAGGAGAAGCCCAAGAGCCGATATATCGTCAAGAATGCCAAGCTGTTTAACTCGCGTCGCGCCGATTTCGCACCTATGTACCTCGACAAGAGCCTCGAACAGATATATTTCACCTCCACCAACGAGAAATCTACGGGCACTAATAAGTCGGAGATTACCGGCATGAAGAAGAGCGATATCTATTTCTCCAAGAAGAATGAGAAGGGGGAATGGGAGCGTCCTGAACTTGCTGAGGGTGAGCTAAATACAGAGAATGATGAGGGTATCATGAGTTTCTCTCCCGACGGGCAGACGATGTATCTGACGCGTGCCAACCGCTCGGAGACCGCCAACACCTCCGTGGAGATCTATACCTCACGGCGCAGCGATGCCACGTGGAGCGCTCCGCAGAAGTTTGAAATCATCTCCGACACCATATCCGCGGTGGGCCATCCCGCCGTCTCTCCCGATGGTAAATATCTCTATTTCTGTTCCGATATGCCGGGTGGATATGGCGGTAAGGATATCTGGCGTATCAACCTGGAGGAGCGCAAAGGCTCTTTGGAGAATCTGGGTCCGCAGATCAATACCTCGGGCGACGAGATGTTCCCCTATGTTCGCTCAGATTCGTTGATATATTTCGCCTCCGATGGCCACCCCGGCTTCGGTGGTCTGGATATCTTCAAGGGTTATCTCGACTCTACACATCAGCGCTGGAGCGTGGAGAATATGGGACAGCCTATCAACTCCACAGGCGACGACTTCGGCATCACCTTCGGTGCCGGAGAGAGCGGTTTCTTCAGCAGTAATCGTGGCGACGGTCGTGGCTACGACCATATCTATTCCTTTGAATTGCCCGACTTGAAGATAACCATCTCCGGCATGGTCATGGATAAGGATGAGGAGCCGGTTCCCAACGCCATTATCCGCATCGTGGGCGACGATGGCTCCAACCAGAAGGAGATAGCGCGCGACGACGGTAGCTTTAAGTTTAACCTGCAGCGTGGCGTGAAATATGTGATGAAGGCCGGCGCCAAGGGATACCTCAACGTCAAGCAGGAGTTTGAGACCGATATGGCGGAGGAGGATGCCGAATATGGTGTGGATTTCATCCTCACATCCATCAATAAGCCACAGGTGGTGGAGAATATCTTCTATGACTTCGACAAGGCTACGTTGCGTCCCGAGTCCAAGACGGCGCTCGATGAGCTGATACAGCT
>CAZLJS010000099.1:0-6115 GCA_964559895.1 uncultured Sangeribacter sp. | reverse complement strand
AGGTGATCTTTAAAGATAAACGTATCCCGGGCAAAGAGGCTCTGAATATCTTTGGCTGGAATCCCATCACATTGAAATCCAAAGAGGGATTGGCATTGCTCAACGGCACACAATTCATGAGTGCTAACGGCATAAAAGCCCTCATCGACGCATGGCATATGGTGAAATGCTTTGACCTCTTTGCTGCTATCTCACTCGAAGCGTTTGATGGCCGCATAGAGCCCTTCTTCGCTTGCATCCAGGATGTGAGACCTCATCAGGGACAAGCCGAGACCGCCAAAGTGATACGCCAATTGCTGGAAGGTAGCGAGATTATCGCTCAGCACAAAGACCATGTGCAGGATCCTTACTCCTTCAGATGCGTACCGCAGGTGCATGGCGCTGTGAGAGATGCGTTGGTTCATGTCACAAACGTGCTCCACACAGAGATCAACTCCGTCACAGATAATCCGACAGTCTTCCCCGACTTGGATTTGGTAGTGTCGGGTGGTAACTTCCATGGCGAGCCGTTGGCGTTGATCTTTGATTACCTGGGCGTGGCACTTTCTGAATTAGGCAATATCTCAGAGAGAAGAACCGCGCAGTTGATACTTGGTCTTCGCAAATTACCGGAGTTCCTTGTAGCAAAACCGGGACTCAATTCCGGCTTTATGATACCGCAATATGCCGCCGCTTCAGTGGTTAGCCAGAATAAGATGTATGCATGGCCAGCCTCCTGCGACTCAATCGTCTCCTCCAATGGTCAAGAGGATTTGGTGTCAATGGGTGCCAATGCCGCTACTAAGTTGCATAAGATTATAGACAACTTGAAGTACATCGCCGCTATCGAGCTGATGAACGCCGCACAAGGCCTTGAGTTCAGACGCCCATTGAAGAGCTCCGCATATATAGAGAAAGTTATCGCTGATTATCGTCAACATGTTAAATTTGTTGAGGATGACGTGGTGATGGCTGACTATATCAAAGAGACCATGGCATTCCTTGATAATTATGATATTGAGTACTAATCTCAGCGTCATAAACTAAATTCAGGAATTCTTCGTTCATAAAGTATGAACGAAATATATACAAGAAAATCAGTACGCACTTTCACTTCCGAGCCATTGGAGGTGGAGGTGCGTCAGCATTTAAAAGCTGAAATATCATATATCATCTCCCAAGAGGCCTGTATCAAGTTTCAATTCATAGAGAATGATCCGGAGCCGTTTAGCAGCTTCACATCTAGCTATGGCATGTTTAAGAACGCTCGCAACTACATCGCTTGTGTGGTGGATATTTCCTATCCCGATGCACTGCAGAAGGCCGGATATTATGCTCAACAGTTGGTGCTGTATGCGACCAAACTAGGCCTGGGTACATGCTTTGTCAGCGGCACCTTCAATCCTCAAAAGATAAAGTCGCAGATGCGAGTAGATTGGAAACTGCCATTTATCATCTTGGTGGGATATGATGCGCAAGAGAAGGGGACGTTGACCTCCAGAATACTGAAAAAGGCTATCAAGAAGAGCTTTAGCGCAGCCGATGCGTTGGCGCCGGAGTCAATCCCTTTTGAGGCAGTGGAGAGTAAGTATCCGCAATTAGCAGAGGCCCTTAAGGCAGTGGCGTATGCCCCATCCGCGATGAATCGCCATCCTGCCAGAATAAGAATCCTTGAGGGGGAGAACGGAGCCCCGGCAGTGACAGCATTGCTGGATAAAGAATCGGAGGCTAATCAGATAGATCTGGGTATAGCTATGTATAATTGGAAAGCCGAGGCGGGCGGTGAATGGGATTTTGGGTACCCCGCCACATGGATCGCAGAATAATTATTTGCCTACGTGCCAATAATTTTCTAACTTTGTCAAAATTATACGCTAGCATTAGCTATATATATTAGACAATCATGAATGAGACTTTAAATACTAAGGTACAGGTTAATTGTAGAAGGAAAATCAATGCGAGATTGTTGTTGGCTCTAGTGATATTATTGGGCCTATCACCCTTGCGATTGATGGCAGAATTGCCAACAGTCAAGTTGTTGAACGACAATTTCTATTATTATACGGCAGACAGCAAAGAGAGCTTGTATGCCATCTCCAAGCGCTGCAATATGGATTATGCCACGTTGCAGATGTGGAATATCCTTGCTGACGGCGAGGTGAAAAAGGGGCAATCAGTCTTTTATCCCGTAGAGACAGCTGCGGCTGTTCAGGATGATGATTCATCAGTAAACTCGGTGCTATATACAGTGCGATTTGGTGACACTCTCCGTTCACTGGCAGAGCGATTCAATACCACAGTGAAAGATATCTTTGTGGAGAATGAAGAGCTCACAGCAGGTGCGCTCAAGCCAGGAGAGCAGATCAGAATCCTGCAGAACTCCGCTTCCGCACTTAAGCAACTGCAGGTTGTAACCAATCAAAAGGTATATTGCTTTAAGGTCTATACTGCTGAGAAGAGTGACTCCTGGGAGGGTATAGCTGCTAAAAATAATATTGATGTAGATCTTCTGAAATCAGCCAACCCGGGTGTGTCTCAGATTAAAAAGAATACCGTTGTCGTTATCCCGAGGGTTGAAAACAAGAAGGAAACCATCAGCGTATTTAATCGCGATGAACGCGAATATACATATGATGGGGTAGAGGCTATCTATGATGAGGTCGTGGCTGCCAGAGTCCCCTCTGAATTAGTCGTTACCGTGATTCTTTCCAATCCCAAATCCAAGAAAGATATAGATTTCTCAAGAGGCTTCCTTGCAGCGTTGGATATGTTTGAGAACCATCCGTATAAAGTCGTGTTGAACTTCGTGGATGGCACTTCATCCAATCTGCTTCAAAATGAGCATGTGCAAAACGCCAACCTTATCATCGCCACTTATGAGAAGGATTTTCCCGAAGATATAGCTATGCTTGGCAAGTCGGGCAAACGTGTGGTTAATGTGTTTGATCTCAAGGATACATCATATAGGACCACTAAAGGTGTGACCAACCTCTTGCAAGGCTCCGAGCAATTTAACCAGGCGGTGGTGAATGCCATACTGGGCAGATATAAAGATGCTCAATTTGTATTCCTCGGTGATCCGTTGAACGCCGATGACAGTGTAGGTATAGAGCTGATGAATCACTTGCAGATTGACCAATTTGAAGTGGCAGATAATTTGTCGAATGTGATAGCACCTTACAGCGGTGACTTTGTGATTTACTCCTTCGCTACCAAGAAAGATGGCATCACTTCAGCACTGAAAATGGTGAAAGAGTTTCAAGAGAATAACCCCGGCCATGACAACATCACAGTGATAGGCCGTCCGGCATGGTTGCTTCAGGCAGATCATCTTTCTGCGGAGATGCACAATGCCAACACCTTCATCCCCTCACGATTCTACTTTGATGAGAGCGATTCCACTACAAAGGAATTCACAAGCAAATATAAATCATTGTTTAGCAAAGAACCGGTGAAATCATATCCTATGTATGCCTTCATGGGCTATGACGTAGCCAACTATTTCCTAAATGCGGCAAATAATAAGTCACTCCAGATTGATTTCAACCTACAACAGGTAGGTCAATGTGGTGACTACAATTCATCCACATACTTGATTAACCTTATGCCCAACGGCAAAACCAATGCTATTGTAGTCAACGAATAGTAGCAACTAACAACAAGAGAAAATGTCGAGAGGAAGGGCTATAAGTAGAATCTCCGGATTTGCAAAGATGGCGGCTGTGGCGCTGGCTATGTTCTGTTCAGCGGGCATGGTCAATGGACAAACGCACTATGCGTCAAAAGTATCTGTGGGCGTCAAAGGTGGAGTAGATTTCTCCAGAATCTTCTTCAATCCCTCAGTGACGCAGAAGATGGCTATGGGTGCCGTGGCAGGTTTGCAGGTAAAGTATGTAGAGGAGACGCATTTCGGGTTGGTCGCCGAGCTGAATTTTGAGCAGCGCGGTTGGAAAGAGGATTTTGAAGAGACCTCATATAGCTACCAGCGTACTGTGAACTATATCCAGATACCGGTGATGGCGCATATCTATTTTGGCAACAGAGGCCAATTCTTCTTCAATGCCGGTCCTGAAATAGGATTTAAGATAGGGGAGAGCACCTCCACCAACTTTGACGTGGCAAACATCGCCTCGTTGCCCGATATGCCATCCAAGAAACTCAATACCGATGAAATGTTTATGGATGCCGATCAGAAGATAGATTACGGCATATCCGTAGGTTTGGGCGGTGAATTCTTTGTGAATCCCCGTCACTCCGTTCTGCTTGAAGCCCGCTTCTATTATGGTTTGGGCAATGTGCTCAAATCAGGACGTCAGGAGGCATTCTCCGCATCAAACTCTATGTCGGTAATGGCGACATTAGGATACTTCTTCAGAATAAAATAATTACTTAGAATTAGTTTCACTTATGCATAAACTTCTCATACGATTAATATCAGGCGTAGTATATATAGGATTAATACTAGGATGCTATTTCGCCGGCTCGCCATATTTCATGTTGTTGACAGCTGTCATGACCATCATAGCCGTGCTCGAGTTCACCAAGATTACCGAGGGCTTGAGGGGCCACACAGCGCCATTGTTGCTGCTGGATATAGCGGGAGCGTTAAGCCTGATGCTCGTCGTTGGACAGGGCTTGAATGTGGCTATATGGATAGCATTCGTGCTGGTTCGCATGATAGCGCAGTTATACTACAAAGATATAGAGCCTGTGAAGTCCGCCTCGTTGGCAATCTTTAAGCAGGTGTATCTAGGCTTGGGCTTAGGTGCGATGCTGCAGTTGTCGGCCACTCCCAATCAACTGTTAGCGGTGCTATTCTTCATCTGGATTAGCGACACCGGAGCATATCTGGTAGGCTCCATGATAGGCAAGAATCCGCTGTTTAAGCGCATCTCACCCAAGAAGTCGTGGGAGGGATTCTTTGGCGGCTTGGTGCTGTCGTTGGTAGCCGCGTATATCTTCTGCACGTATCTATCCACATTCTTTGGACTAGGTAGTGACCTGCTATTCTGGGCGCTATTCACAGTAGTCACCGTAGCAATGGCTACATGGGGCGACTTGGTGGAGTCACATATAAAAAGATCATTGCATATAAAGGATTCCGGCACGCTTATCCCGGGACACGGCGGCTTGTTGGATAGAATAGATTCATTGCTAATAGCAATGCCCGCGGCATGGGTGATTATATCACTATTCAAATTGGTGTAAAGCAAATCGCACGTAATTAGAATATTTTTATTACCTTTGCCGTTAAATTAGAGAGTGTTTTGTTTTTTTGCTACAAAACGTAATAGAAACATCACCAAAACAGAAAATAAGAAGGAAATTAATAATAATATTATGAGTTTTAATATCATTGTACTGGCAAAGCAGGTGCCCGACACCCGCAACGTCGGAAAGGATGCCATGAAAGCCGATGGTACAGTCAATCGTGCTGCGTTACCGGCTATCTTCAATCCTGAAGACCTCAATGCGTTGGAACAAGCCTTGGAGTTGAAAGAACGTCATCCGGGATCAACTGTCACTTTGTTGACCATGGGCCCCGGACGCGCGGCAGAGATTATCCGTGAAGGCTTATATCGTGGAGCAGATGCAGGAATTGTGCTTTCAGACAGAGCTTTCGCAGGTTCTGATACTCTCGCCACTTCCTACGCTCTATCAGCAGCTATCAGAAAGATTGGTAAGTATGACATTATATTAGGTGGACGTCAAGCTATCGACGGTGACACTGCTCAAGTAGGTCCCCAGATTGCTGAGAAACTCGGCCTTCCCCAGGTTACTTACGCAGAGCAAATCGTAGAAGTGAAAGATGGTAAAGCTACTATCGTACGCAGAATCGAGAGTGGTGTGGAGACAGTGAAAGCTCCATTGCCGTTGCTCATCACAGTCAACGGTACTGCTCCTGATTGCCGTCCGCGCAACGCTAAAGCTATCCAGAAATATAAATATGCAGCCGCACCCTCAGAGTTGGCTACAGCCACAGAGGAGAAGAAAGCCATCGTTGAGTCAAGAGAGTATCTCCAGATCGGCGAGTGGAGCGCAGCTTACGTAGATGCAGATCTAGAGCAATGCGGTCTTGCAGGTAGCCCCACAAAAGTTAAACAAATCGAGAGTGTAGTATTCAGTGCCAAAGAGG
>CAZLJS010000098.1:0-6188 GCA_964559895.1 uncultured Sangeribacter sp. | reverse complement strand
CAAATTAGACTTGAGCCGTCAATTTTAGTATCGTATTAGATGAATTATTTTCATTAAATGACGAAATGAACGCATTTTTCAATGAATTGATAAGTTTATTACAATATAATTGTTTATCTTTGCGTCAAATAAAATTAACTACGATGGAAGATAATAAGGACTTAAACCGCATTAAGGTAATGCTTGCTGAAAAAAAGAGAACCAATAAATGGTTAGCTGAACAGCTTGGAATTAATCCGGCTACTGTAAGCAAGTGGTGTACGAACTCATCTCAACCATCATTAGATATGTTGAGTAAAATTGCACATGCTCTTAATGTTGATTACACAGAACTTGTTAGAATAAAGCGTAATAATGGCAACGAAGAAAAGTAATATTTACGACTCCGGCGTCAACATCATGGGCAGTATACCCGACTACAACGTGATGCTTGATTACATCAGCGATACTTATGGTATTACTGATGGCAGTGTTGGTGCATTCGCATTTAGAACGGAGAAGTCGCTTAAACGCTTCATTGCTGCTATAGAAGCTTGTGTTTTAAAATTTGAGAACGAGTCACATAAGACGATGTTTTTTAACGCTATTGCGAATCAGGAATATTCTATTTCCGAAAGGTTGGTCATTCTTTTTTGGCAACTAACGTACTCTAATAAACTGTTCTCATTAATCACATCAAATGTGTTTATGAAAGCAGTCTATTCAGGGCGCATCACCATTACAGCCGATGAAATTTTATCATTCTTACGATATGTAAAAGATACAAATCCTGATGAATTGCAATGGAGCGAAGATACTCTTAAGATTTCTGCCAGCAAATACCTGACTATTATGAAAAAGTTGGGATTGGCCAATGGTGCTGTAAAGAAAACAATCGTTCATCCGGTTATCACTCAGAAGTTGTTCATCTACTTTATAAGATTTGTACAGCAAGTATATCCCGATGATAAAACTCTCCACAATCCATATATGATATTTGCTTTTAGCGAAGAACAAAATATCATTAACAGATTGAAGAAAATCGAGAATATACAATATTGGGATATCTCCCAAATAAGTAATGAGTTAACAATCGACTTAAAACAATAGGCAATCATGGTATCTACATTTCTACAAGATCACAATCGTCTGTTTGGCGATCTCTCGGCGGAATTAAGCAGAGACCTTGCCAAGTTATCCTCTGCGGCAAACGGAGGGAGAAGTATCTTGTTTGTTTATCCTCCCAAAGACGAAGAAAAATACATAGAGGAGGCGAAGCGAAGATATACTGATGGGTATGAATTTATAGACCTTCGACAACTTTTTACCCAATTTGTGAAAGTTAAAGGTATCGATAAGTTCAAACGTCAGTATAAGAATATGGGTACCGAAGTGTTTGTTAGCCAAAATTATGAAGAGGGCACATTCTATCATTTTATGATGACACGTATAATGGAAGTATATAACAAAGGTGTATCCCCCATTCTAATACACACAGGAGTTATCTATAAAATGGGATTCACAAATCATAATATCATGGATAATGAAACGATTCTGAAATTCAAGAAGCCATTGGTCATATTCTATCCGGCTACGCTAAAGAATGGCAAGCTCTACTTCTTGGGCATACAAAATGCTTCAAATTATAGATGCGTAATGGTAATCTAATTAAAATCGGCAATTATGACAAAAATTAAAGATATACTTCAACTTCATCTTGAGGACGATATAAAAAATGTAATCGACCTTAATCAGCAAGGTGATGATGAAATCCTCGACGAGCTCGAAGGCTTTATCTTGACGGAGAGCCTTGCGCAACATTTGGCTGACTTTTGCGACTTCTTTACCGGCAATACAGCCCAACCCGGTGTATGGTTAAGTGGCTTTTACGGTTCCGGTAAGTCGTATTTCTCAAAAATGATTGGTTTCTTGATAAAGAATCCCATCATCAAAGGAACGTCTATTCGAGATCGCTTTTATAATAAACTTGTTGGTCTAAAAAACGAGTCACTTCTTAAGAATAACATCAATGAACTTGGGCGCACGAATAATCATGTTGTATTATTTGATGCTGCTAAAGCTACCGGCAATCACGGCATAAGCTATATGATGATGGCTGCTTTCCTTAAATCGTTGAAATTAAACGATGATTGGGTCGGTCTCATTGAATATAATCTGCTTAAAAGTGGCAGATACGCCAAGTTCTGTGATAAAGTTCAGCAGAAATTCCACGAGCCATGGGAAAAACGTCGTAATAACTTGGATCAAGTATATGACACTTTGGAAGATACCCTACTTGATGGTTTTTGTTCTGCAAGTGCTTACGAAGAGATGCGTGATGCTGCAAAACTTCGTATTCAAGACTATGATGCCGTGAAGCTTCAGGAGGATTTGAAGAGCTATTTAGATTTGAATCCTGATGTGCGGATTGTGTTTATGATTGACGAAGTCAGCGAGGCTATCGCGCAGAACCGCATAAATATTCTGGACCTTGAGGGAATGGCGGAAGCCATGGTGGCTCTCGGCCGCAGGATATGGACGATTGCCATTGCCCAACTTCAGCTTGACGATGTAATCAACAGCTGCAACGTCAACCGAAGTCTGCTTGTTAAGATTATTGACCGATTCCGCAAGCGAATAAATATCACAGCAGAGGAGGTTGACACGATTATACGTAAACGGCTCTTAGCCAAAACGGCAGAAGGCAATGACGCTCTGCAAGCATATTTCAAGAAGAATAGCGGAAAGATTAGTGATATTTCCAACATTGTTGGCACAGGTCTGAAAAAAACGACAGATGCACAGACGTATGCCGACTACTATCCATTCTATGAGCATCAGTTCAAGATGCTCCAATACTTCCTGTTCGGCACCCAAAAGTTGGTGAAAACACAGGTAGGAACACGTGGTATGCTGATTTCGGCATTTGATGTTCTAAAGAAAGAGGCACTCTCTGACCGCGACATCTTCACACATGTAAATGCCTCTCAACTTTGCCGTCAGGCAGAAGAAGCAGTGGCCGAATCTTTGCGCGTCCGCTACACTCAAGCCGATGAACATCTGTCTGAGCTTAGCCTGCACTTTGTAGTTGGTCATGATATGTTGCAGGCTATTCACTTTCTTACTGAATCCGGAGCTAAAACGACGGTGGAAAACATCTGCCGTGCATACGTGAACTGTCCTGATGACTATTTCAAGGTTCTTGAAGAGATAAAGCGTGCTTGTAAGAAGTTGGAAGACGATGAGATTCTTATCCTTTCCGGCGAAGAGTACCGCATTACCAGTGAAACTCAGCAACGCATCTTTGAGATGATGACTAATTATGACGGAGTTAGCCCTTATCGCATAAAAGGTGAAATCATGAGTTATCTGAAGAATATACCTCTTGTTCGCGGTGCATTTGGACTCACGGTAGACGCTGTGAACGTATCCTTTTGTGTAGGTTCGGATAGCGGAGAAACCTTTTCAAACGGTGGTAACCAAGAATTAAAGGTTATCTTTCACGATGTGCTCAATGTGAAGCCGACGTTCAATGAATATGTGGATCGTGTAAAGGAGGACACTCAGTCTCAGAAGAACATTATAAGCATAATTCCGTCAACAGAATACGTATCCGATTTGCAAGATCTGGCAGATAAGATTCTGCGCATTAAGTACATCGAAGGTGCGACTAATATGACAGCTGAGGAAAAGAAGGTGATCGATGAAATCGTAGGCACACTCGAAGATAAGACTCGTCAGTTAGAACAGTGGATTGTCAAATCATATACAGAAGGTGTTCTTGTGTACCTCTACAACACAAGTATACTCACGACACAAAATGCAGCGCAAGCCATCAAAGATTCTGAGTTGAAGATGTATAACAACATTTATACAAAACGACTGAATGGATCTTTGAAAGATAGTTTGGCTTTACAGTTGTTGAAAGCGAATGCAAATCAGTTACAAAACGTGATTGGTCAGCAACCTGACTTCTTGTTTTTTGATACAACAGGACAATTTATTGGCGACCAACTTCCGGTGGTTACAGAGATTATGTCACAAACGGCAAGTTATAAGAATGGTGCTGATTTGGAACGAGATTTAGGGGCAGCCCCTACCGGATATAATTTTGGTACCGTATTCACCGTATTGGCTGCTCTTTTCCGCGCCAGCAAGGTAATCATTAAGTGCAACAATGAGGAATACCATTCTTGGCAGCAAGAAGGTGCCACCACACCGTTTTCCAATTCAAAGACATTCCAGCGAGCTTCGTTTAAAGCTGTGACAAAGAGTTTGACCTACAACGAGAAACGAGATATTGTAGATTCTTTAAAAGATTGTCGCTACAAGGAACTTACAGGCGAGAACCTGAGTTATAACATGAACGACTTCTTGTTGGTGGATGCTATTCGCACTTTGGCTGTAACGGAGATAAATAAGGTCAATGCCGAAATTTGCGCATATCCGGAGCGAGAAAAAATCTTCCACCGCAGTATACGCGCGAAGGAGGTGTTGCGTCAATACGCTGCTGTTGTGACGGAATTTAACTACTTCAGCACGGCGCACACATTCTTGAATGATACCGAAAATGAAGAGTTCTGCAAGGCCATAGAGAAGATTGAAGCCGATATCCGATTTATCAATAGTAGTCTGAGTATTATAAATGCTCAGATCGGCTACTTCGATGACGTAAAGAATGAATTGAAGTTTGTGGGAATCCCGATGCAACAATTCGACTCCTATGTGGAACGATATGAACAGATGCTCGAATCGGATCCGGTGCACAACTTTGCTCAGATGCAGCAAGAATACCAGAAAGTAAAGGACCTCTACTATCAGCATATGAAACAGTATGCTGATAAGATGACTGCCGGTTATAACGAGTTGACCACTCGCATGGACGATATTAAGACGGAGGCAGATGAGTATCCACACGACTGGAATGTTGCTCTGTATGATAAGATATCACGGAAGGAGCTGTCTTGGAAGAAATATATAGTATCCAAGATAGTGATAAAGGATTACGAGATTCGTTGCGACCACAGCCAGTTGCAGCTGCGCGATATGGACAGCGCCATAAAAATGTTGCTGCAACTGAAGACTGAAGTGGATGTGATGTCAACAGAAATAGTGACCTCGAAGCCAACTCCAATCCCGACACCTACTTCCAAGCCTCAGCCGAAACCTGGAGGCACTCAGCCCCAACCGACCCAGATACCAATCCCGCAGCCTGAGCCAAAGGAAAGGAAACTGCGAAGCCAGTTGCCTACCGGACAGCTATCTGTGGCAGAATACAAGCAATGGCTTATGCAACAACTGTCAATGGTGAATCAATATGATTCCAATGACATTCTAAAATTTGATGAATAAAACAGAATCGTTATGAATATTAAATCTTTGCAAATTAAAAATTTCAGAGGATTCGAGCAATACAGCGTTTCCTTTGCTCCGACAACAACAATCGTTATCGGACGAAATGGTGCGGGTAAATCCACGTTGCTTGATGCTATAAAGATGGCTCTTAGTTTTATCTTTGCGAGCAACAAATCTCTTGGAGATAAGATTTTGTCTGCAGGTAATCCGTCATTAAATATCAGTTCATTCGCTGATTCAGATTATAGGTACGACCAAGAGCATGGCATTACTTCTGCAGATGCATCCATCCATGCACAAGCCATATTTAACGGCATCGCATTGGACTGGGAACTTTACAAGCGTTCCACTTCCAATGCGTCATTATATCCCACAAAATACAAGGATGCCTTTCAGGCATTTATGCATGAATGGAAGGAGAATCAGGCCAACTTGCCGTTAATCGCATGTTTTTCTGACTCATTTCCACACAAGCCAACCAAACAAACAAAGTTCGCAATCGACAGTATCCTGAAAGACAGAATACCAAGAAACTTTGGCTATTATCAGTGGGATTTGGAAACTGCATGCACTTCTATTTGGGAAACAAGATTATGCAACAAGATTAATTACGTGGCTCCATTGTACACAAAGGCATCGCGCATTGCATCTGCCATTTACGAGATGGAATCAATGCATACTGCCGAGGAATTGCAAGGCAACCAAGAGTATCATGACCTAAAGATTTCCATGTCTAAGGTCAATGAAACCTTTGAATCCCCTCGTGCCGAGATTGAATATGTACAGAATAAAATGGTCAGTTTCTCTAAGATTCTTCCGAAGTTACATGAGGAGAAGTACGACATTGATTATCT
>CAZLJS010000097.1:5152-6279 GCA_964559895.1 uncultured Sangeribacter sp. | reverse complement strand
CTGACGAGAGTCTGCTTACGTATCCATTCCGCCGGCACCTTATCCTTATGGGTATTACGCACCTCGATATAGTATCCGAACACGTTGTTAAAGCCGATCTTCAGTGACGAGATACCGGTAGCTTCCGACTCGCGCGTTTGTATATTCATCAGCGCCTCCTTGGAGTGCGTTTGCAGGTTGCGCAGGCGGTCGAGTTCGATGTCTACGCCGGGGGCGATAGCGTTTCCGCGGTTTATCGCCACGGGGGCATCCTCGCTAATGGTAGCGCTGATGGTCTGCACGGCGGCAGAGCAGTCCTCGATGCTGAGGGCAAGGTTGCGCAGCGCTTCCGAGTCACTTTCGGAGAGGATGCGGCGAAGCAGTCCGGTACCTTCCAAGGCGTTGCGGAGTTGTAAGCACTCGCGCGGACCGATGCGGCGAGCTCCCACCTTGGTGATGAGTCGCTCTAAGTCGCCGATACATTTCAGAGCCTCTTCGACGCGCTGGCGTGTTGAGGGGTCGCGGAAGAAATATTCCACAATATCCTGACGTTTCCGGATCTCCTGTAGGTCGAGTAGTGGGAAGAGTATCCAGTTGCGCAGACGACGCGCACCCATCGGCGTGTTGGTATGATCCAAGACGTCGAGTAGCGACATGCCGTCGGGTGATAGCGGCTGCACAAGCTCTAAGTTGCGGATGGTAAACCGATCCAAAGTGACATATCGAGTATTGTCGATGCGTCCTAATGTGGTGATATGGTCTAAGCGGTTATGCTGTGTGATGTCGAGGTAGTAGAGGATACTTCCGGCGGCAATCACCGCGTCAGGCATGCGGTCAACGCCGAATCCCTTGAGGCTTGCCGTGCTAAACTGCTTCATCAGTCGCTCGGTAGCTGCCTCGGTGGTGTAGACCCAGTCGTCGAGCTCATAGACAGCGCAGCGGTGCGAGAAATTGAGCTCGCAGAATTGCCGGGTGCCATGCATGCGTAGCAGCTCCTTAGGCGCTATATTGGTTAGCAGCTTGTCGATGTCGCGCACATCCCCTTCGGCACAGAGAAACTCGCCGGTGGAGATGTCGAGAAAAGCGATGCCGACCGATGATCGGTTGATATGTAGAGCTGCAAGGAAGTTATTCTCCTTGGCAGTCAG
>CAZLJS010000097.1:0-5052 GCA_964559895.1 uncultured Sangeribacter sp. | reverse complement strand
CGAACCGCTCGCCATATCTGGTTCCAGAAATCATGCATTTCCAGTTTACCATTGGCAAGACCTTGCACCACGATAGCCGATGCTTGCACGCCGACATTACCACCGGTGCCACCGATTAGCGGGATAAAGAATGCCAATGCGGTAACGGTAGCCAACTGCGCCTCGAAACCGCCAAGGATAAGGGAGTTGACAATACCACCGATGATGCCGATAAGCAGCCAGGGGAGGCGTGCCTTTGTCTGTGCGAAGATAGAGTCATCGGCGTCGATGTCGGAGGAGATACCTGATGCCAACTGGTAGTCACGTTCCTGTTGTTCGCGGACCTGATCCATCACGTCGTCGACGGTGATCTGTCCCACCAAACGTCCGATGCTGTCGACTACCGGCATAGCCACAAGGTCATACTTCTCGAAGTCGATAGCCACATCCTCAATCGGGGTGTCAGCCTTTACCGACACAGGATCCGTCTCCATCACATGCTTGATCTTCGAGATGGAGGGGTGGGTGATCATCTTCTTGAGCGGCAGCACACCCTTCAGACGGTTCTCATCATCGACCACGTAGACGTAATAAATATCATCCAAGTCTTCCGCCTGGTGGCGCATCTCCTTTAGACAGTCGGGCATCGAGAGGTTCTCGTTGACCGAGATAAGCTCCGTGCCCATCAGACCGCCGGCAGTGTCTTCATCATACTGCAGCAAGTCGACGATATCTCCCGCCTGCTCCACATTTTCGATGCTTTGGATAACCTCTTCGCGGTCTTCCTCGTCGAGTTCCTGGATAAGGTCCACGGCGTCGTCGGTGTCCAGCAGGTCGATATAGTGTCCGATCTCTTCCGGATCCATCCCCTCGAGGATCTTCTTACGGTCCTCTTCATCGAGTTCCATCAAGACGTCGGCGCGCGTTTCCCGATCCGGTATAAGGTCGAGAAGCCATTCCGCTTGTCGCAGGTTCAACTCTTGGAAAAGTTCGGCAATGTCGGCAGGGTGCATACCCTCGATTTCGGCGATGCATCCGGTGCGATCACCCTCATCGATCATATTTTCGATGCGTTCGATATCTTCATGTGTAAATTCCTTCATAGCAGATGAGGATTAGGAGCTGTCAAATTAAAAATTAATAGTGGAAAGAGGAGCCGCCGAGGAACTCGCGGAGCAGTGATGTTGTGGGCACCTGGTCAGCCGGTATCGAGTCGAAATAGCTTAGGAGTCGAATCAGTCGGTAAGCTACGGCATATTCCGGCGAAGTGTGAGGCACCTTGCGGAGCATCGGTTCGGCATAGGCTTTCATGACGCCAATCTCAAAGATAAGAGAGGAGTTAAAGGTGGCGTCGGCATTCTCTTGGAAGGGGAAAATCCATTTCTCTTCGCCGCGGCGAACGCTCGGCCAGCGGCGTATAGTCTCTTCGGGACTTGTGTGGCGATATTGAGCATCGCGCACAATGCGTCGCAGCAGTCGCGATTCCGCCGTCGATATCCAGTTATGGTCATCAATGCGCAGTGTGGTTAGTGCCGAGACGTATATCTTAAATATATTTTTCGGGTCTATCTCCGCAGTCAGTTGCGGGTTCAACCCATGAATACCTTCGATGAGCAGCACATCATTCTTTTCGAGTCGTAGCGGGCGCTCCTTCTCGACGCGGCGGCCAAGCTCGAAACTATAGGTCGGCAGGTTGATCTCTTCCCCTTTCAGCAGGCGGTTCAGGTCGGAGTTGAAGCGCTCCAAGTCGAGCGCGTACAGACTCTCATAGTCATAGTCGCCATTCTCGTCGAGCGGTGTGTTGACACGATCCACGAAATAGTCGTCGAGAGAGATCATCTTCGGTACTATCAGGTTGGTCATCAGCTGTATGGCGAGGCGCATAGAGGTCGTGGTCTTACCTGACGAAGAGGGACCTGCCATCAGTATGATAGAGGCGCCACCCTCCTGTTTGCGGCGCAATATCTCGTCGGAGATGCGTCCCAACAGTTTGTCGTGGATAGCCTCGGCTACGTTGATCAGCGATGCTGTTTGGCGTGTGGCGACAGCGCGGTTGAGTTGCGCTACGTTCGAAACGCGAATCACGCGGTTGAAGTTAAGATGATCGGTAAACGCGCGGAACATCTTCTCCTGCTTTATCGGAGTTGCAACGCGCTCAGGATCCTCCGTGTCCGGACCTAATAGCAACATGCCGTCATGATAGGGACGTATATCGAAGATACGCACAGAGCCTGTGGAGGGTGCCAACGGACCGTGGTAGCTGTCGGCTACGTCACCGAGGGTGTAGTAGGTGGTATAGAGGTCGTGTAGGGTCTCGAGAAGCTCCACCTTGTCGTGGAGATGCTGCGCGCGGAATATCTCGATAACGTCACGAGTCAGTTTCTCGCGGCGCACGAAGGGGATATCGGCATCTGCCAACTCTTGCAGACGGCGACGGAACATCGCTGCCGTCTCCTCGGTGATTTTTAGCGGCTCACCATAAGCGTTAAAGACGCGGCAGAAATGACCCTTCGATATAGAGTGCTCGAAGCGTAGCGTAAGGTTCGGGTCAGTGTTGACAACCACGTAATAGAGCATCATACAGAGAGTGCGCACATACACATTGCGACCCTGTCGCGAACGGCGATCCAAAAATTCCACCTGCTTCGGCGAGTAGATAGGGAAACAGAGATCTGCAGTCTTGTTGTTTACCAAGGCACAGATCGGCTCTATGTCCAAACGCTCTTTGATGCGTTCTGCGAAGTCGAGCAGTGTGCTTCCACCCTCCACTTCCATGTATTCTCCTATGTTGCGGCAATAGATCTGTATGTACTTATTCATGGTGTCAAAATTTAGTTGCTCCCTACGCGCCCAATATGCAAAAATAAGAAAAAATGCCCGTAAACACAATTACATTTTTGTTATTTGCAAATTTTTTAGTATGTTTGAATGAAATTAGTAACCCAACGGGATTGCGACCTTGCTCTGCAACCCCTCCAAAATAGAAATTAGATAGTAAGATATTATGAGTAATACAGCAGCAGAGGCTAATGTGGTGTTTGACCGCAGTGTGGCTGATTATCACAAAGTTGACAATGTAGATGCACCTGTTTGCAACCCTTATAAAGAGGGCTCTTTCGAGGCTATTCTCTATGCTAAGAACTATGTAGATGCCGTGCAGTGGCACCTTGAGGATATAATCCGTGACCCGGAGATTGATCCGAAAGAGGCATTGGAGCTGAAGCGTCGCATCGACCGCTCCAATCAGGTGCGTACCGATATGGTTGAGGATATCGACACATGGTTTCGCGAGGAGTATAAGAGTGTGACACCGGCTGCCGATGCCACTATCAACACAGAGTCTCCGGCATGGGCACTTGATCGTCTCTCAATCTTGGCGCTCAAGATCTGGCACATGAAGGAGCAGGCTGACCGCGAGGATGCCGACGCTGAGCATAAGGCTCGTTGCGCTGCCAAACTCGGCGTACTGCTTGAGCAGAGAAAAGACCTCACTGAGGCAATCGATCAACTGTTAGATGATATAGCTGCCGGCAAGAAGTATATGAAGGTTTATCGTCAGATGAAGCTTTATAACGATCCTGCCACCAACCCCGTGCTTTATGCCAAGAAATAAAGGTCGCAATGTGCTCGTGGCACGCTTCTCGGCTCTCGGTGATGTAGCCATGTCGCTACCCGCCGTCTATAATGCTTGCCGTGCTAATCCGAATACGAAATTTGTATTTCTCACCCGTCACCATCCGGCGCAAGTATTTATAAATCGCCCGGAAAACCTTACGGTGATGGGTGTAAACCTTGATAACTACAAGGGTATCAATGGTATATGGCGTCTTGCTCGCTCGCTGATGAAGCTCTACGAGATAGACACATTTGTCGACCTGCACGACGTGTTGCGCACCAAACTGCTGCGCATCTTCCTGCGCATGCAGGGTGTGGATGTGTTCCATATCCGTAAGGGGCGCAAGGCGAAGAAGGAACTGACTCGTCGCAATAATAAAGTGCTTCTGCAGCTTAAGCCGACCACTCAGCGCTATGAGGATGTGTTTCGTGTAGCCGGCATAGCTCTCGACAATGATTTCAAATCGCTATACGGCTCTGCCAAGGGTGACCCGTCGGAGTTTGCTGCTGTCACCGCTCCTAAGAGTGTCGGAGAGCACTGGATGGCTGTGGCGCCGTTTGCCAAGCATGCCGGGAAGATATATCCTATGGAGCTGCTTGAGAAGGTGGTAGCCCACTTCGATCGCAAGGAGGATGAGAAGATTTTTATCTTCGGCTTCGGCGATGAGGAGTGTGCGGCTATTGGCCGCCTTGCCAAGAAGTATCCGAGTGTGGTGAATATGGCGGCGGCAAACCTTGGAATAGGGGCGGAGTTAGCGCTATTGTCGCATTGCGATGTGATGCTTTCTATGGATTCTGCTAATATGCACTTAGCGTCGCTCGTCGGACTGCGTGCGGTCACAATCTGGGGCGCTACGCATCCCTACACCGGCTTCTTAGGCTGGAACCAGCACACAGGCGATGTGGTGCAACTCGAGATGACCTGTCGCCCCTGCTCAGTCTTTGGCGACAAGCCCTGCTTCCGCGGCGACTACCACTGTCTGCGTGGCATCCCGCCGCAGCTCGTCATCAATAAAATTGAAAAATTTTAATTTTCAGTAGAGCCTGCGAACTCCATCAGGTAGGCTTTGATGAATTCGTCGATTTCGCCATCCATCACGCCGTTCACGTCTGAGGTCTGGTAGTTGGTGCGGTGGTCCTTCACGCGGCGGTCGTCGAAGACGTAGCTGCGGATCTGCGATCCCCACTCGATCTTCTTCTTGCCGGCCTCCACCTTGGCCTGTTCCTCCATGCGGTGTTGCAACTCCTTGTCGTAGAGGATGGAGCGCAACTGACGCAGGGCGTTCTCCTTGTTCTTGGGCTGGTCTCGCGTCTCGGTGTTCTCGATGAGGATTTCCTCTTCCTCGCCGGTGTACGGGTCCTTATACTGATAGCGCAGGCGCACGCCGGACTCCACCTTGTTGACGTTCTGACCACCGGCACCACCCGAACGGAAGGTATCCCATGACATGCGGGCGG
>CAZLJS010000096.1:0-6449 GCA_964559895.1 uncultured Sangeribacter sp. | reverse complement strand
AGTTATCTTTCATGATTCTCTATTTTGATTGAATATGCAAATATACAACAAATATTTTAAATACGGAGTTCTTTGAGCCATAAATATGAGATGGAGATATTTAATGCAAAATTGTTGTAAATCAACAAATTTTGTAGTATATTTGCACGTGATTAATAAAACAAGAGCTTAACGATTGCCATGGATAGAAATCAGCGGGTGGCTACCCCTGTAACTCATAATGGAGAAGTGGTGAAAACGAATCAGTCGATAGTAACCGTACGCCTGACCAACGGCACCGAATGTGAAGGATGTGCCGCCGCTAAACTATGTCATGTCTCCGGCAGCGATAATAATCTCATTGATGTCCATACCGCCGACGCAGCCACCTTCACCACCGGCGATAGAGTAGTGCTGGAGGGCGCTGAACGGTTGCATCGTAAGGCGATACGCCTAGCCACACTATACCCCACAATCGCCATTATCGCCACCATGGTCCTCGTGTATCTACTTACCGCCAACGAGACTTTAGCCGCGCTGTCCGGCCTGTCGGTGATGATTCTCTTCTTTATTATCCTTTATTTATGTCGCAATAGGTTGGACAAAGAATTTATCTTTACAATCCGAAAGCTCTAAATAAACCAACAAGATAAACCAATACAAACAACAGATAATATGAGCGTGATTTTGACAACAGTAATAGTGGTGGCATCCATAGGAGTGATAGCTGCCGTGTTGCTCTATATCGCAGCGAAGAAATTCCATGTAGAGGAGGACGCACGCATCGCGGAGGTGGAGAGCCATCTTCCTGGAGCTAATTGTGGCGGATGTGGCCGCAGTGGTTGCCATGATTTTGCCGTGGCATGTGTCGGTGCCGAGACGCTGGAGGGGCTGGCTTGTCCCGTTGGTGGCGCAAAGGTGATGGCACAGGTGGCGAAGATTGTCGGACTGGCTCCCTCAGAGGTGGAGAAGCAGGTGGCGATAGTGCGGTGCAATGGCTCGTGTGCTAACCGTGTTCACACTGTACACTACGATGGCGTACGTTCTTGCGCTATCGAGGCTTCGGTGTTTGCCGGAGAGACTGCTTGCGCCTATGGCTGCCTTGGTGGTGGCGACTGCGTTGCCGCTTGCCCTTATGGCGCCATGTATATGGATCAGGAACTGGGATTGACACGCGTGAATTACGACAAATGCGTCGGTTGCGGCAAATGCGTCAAGGCATGTCCCCGCGGACTTATAACGCTCGTTACCGAACATGATGACCGTGCGCAGGTGTGGGTAAGTTGCATGAACCACGATAAAGGTGCCGTGGCGCTTAAAGAGTGCAACGCCGCTTGCATAGGTTGTGGCAAATGCATGAAGAGCTGCCCGACAAAGGCGGTGAAAGTGACTCAATTTGCCGCAATGATAAATCCTAAAGAGTGTATCAGCTGTGGCTCATGCGTGGCTGTTTGCCCGCGCAAGAGCATCGTATATCGCGGCACATTGCGCCCCATAGAGCAAGTGCAGAATTAATTAGAACCATACCGCTATGAAAAGTTTTAAAATAGGGGGAATCCACCCCAAAGCAAATAAAATCACCGATCATACACCGATTGCCGATATAGATATGCCGGCAGTGCTGAGCATAGGATTGGCGGAGTCCATAGGTAAGCCCTCCAAACCATTGGTAAAGGCGGGTCAGGAGGTCCGTGCCTATCAGCAGATTGCCGAAGGTGACGGATTCGTCAGCGCTACCCTCCATTCACCCGTCAACGGCGTGGTAAAAGGGATAGAGAAGGTGCGTACACCACAAGGATATTGGACCGATGCCATCGTGATACAAACCAAACCGGATGAACCGATAGAGCAACCCCGCCCCCGCACAGAGCAGGAGATATCTGAGCTATTGCCCGAGTCGATAGTGAGCCTTATCGGCGACGGTGGCATAGTAGGCCTTGGCGGAGCAACATTCCCCACACGTGTCAAGCTCACACCACCATCAGGCGCTAATCCCGAGATGGTGATTATCAACGGCGCCGAGTGCGAGCCATACCTCACCTGCGACGATATGCTCATGCAGACTGAACCTGATAGCGTAGCCGCAGGTGCCAACCTCATCATGCGCGCTGTCAACGTCAAAGAGTGTGTAGTCGCCATTGAGGAGAATAAGCCCAAAGCGATAGAACAAATGCGCCTGGCCGCTGCCAAATATCCCGGTATGCGAGTCGAGGTGCTCAAAAAGAAATACCCCCAAGGCGGCGAGAAGCAGCTCATCGAAGCTGTGATGCACCGCGAAGTACCGAGTGGCGCGTTGCCCGTCGCCGTAGGCGCTATCGTCAACAATGTAGCCACCGCATTTGCCGTCTATGAGATGGTATATCTGCGCAAACCGCTTACGTCGCGCATCGTCACCGTGACCGGTCCATCGCTGTCGCATCCCGGAAACTTCAGAGTACCATTGGGCACCCCCATATCCTCGTTGATAGAGGCTGCCGGAGGCTTCCCCTCAGACACAGGTAAGGTTATCGCCGGAGGTCCGATGATGGGCCGCGCTGTCTCTGACCTATCCTCACCCTCCACAAAAGGTCTGTCGGGAGTGCTGCTACTGCCTAAAGCCATCAGCGAGAGAGGTAGCGAGCAGGTTTGTATCCGTTGTGGAAACTGCGTCCATGCCTGCCCGATGGGATTGGAGCCATACCTGTTAATAGCATTAGCTAGAAACAAACGGTGGGAGGATATGCGACATCATCTAGCCATGAACTGCATAGAGTGTGGCTCATGCGCTTATGTGTGCCCATCAAGCAAACCGCTGCTCGACTTTATCAAGCTAGGAAAACAGGAGATTAGAAAACTCAAATAAATATCAGAATAGATGAATTCACAATTAACAATATCCCTGTCGCCCCATATCCACAGCGGCAATAGCGTCAAACGCTGTATGTGGACCGTGGTGGTGGCGCTTATCCCCACCTTAGCTGTCTCGCTATGGGTGTTTGGCTGGAACGCCTTGTGGGTGATATTACTCAGCTGTGCCGCCTGCTTGCTCACCGAGTGGTGCATCGACCGTTTCCTGCTCAAACGCGATGCCGCATTGGGCAACGGCTCGGCGCTAATCACCGGACTGCTATTGGCCTGCAACCTCCCCAGCATTCTCCCCTGGTGGATGGTAATCATCGGTGGCGTCGTCGCCATAGGCATCGGCAAGATGTCGTTTGGCGGTTTAGGCTGCAACATATGGAACCCGGCTCTGGTGGGACGTGTCTTCCTGCTCATCTCCTTCCCCGCCGCGATGACAACATGGGCGCCCGACGTGGCTTCGGGTGTGGATGGCGTTTCCGGCGCTACATTCCTCACAGCCCTCAACAACACCTCCAACCCCGTCACATTAGACCAAGTCAACCTCCTCTCGCTCGGCATGGGAAATATGAACGGATCCCTTGGTGAGGTTGGCTCGATAGCCATAATTATCGGACTGGTGATATTGCTCGTCACAAAAGTTATATCATGGCATATCCCCGTGTCGGTCATTGCAGGTGCCGCTATCATGTCGGCGTCTCTCGGTTGCAACCCGCTACTCGATATCCTTGCCGGAGGTCTCCTCCTGGGCGCCGTCTTTATGGCTACCGACTATGTCACCTCGCCGATGACACATAAAGGCCAGATTATCTACGGTCTAATGATAGGCATCATCACCATCATTATCCGCCGTTTTGGCAGCTATCCCGAGGGTGTGTCTTTCGCAATACTGCTGATGAACAGTTTCGTGCCATTGATCAATCATTATTTCCCACCGCGTCGTTTCGGAGAAAGGAGTAAGAAATGAAAAAACTGGAATCCACATTGCCCAATATGCTCCTATCATTAGGCATCATCACCGCAGTGGTCGGTGCCCTGTTAGGATTGATGTATTCAGTGACCAAAGAGCCGATAGCACAGCAAGCCGCGGAAGCACAAGTGGCAGCTATCCGTGAGGTGGCACCGACGTTTGACAATGATCCCGAGGCAGACAAAACCATCATCGACATAGATGGCTTGGAGTGTACCGTCTATCCCGCCAAAGACCACGGCAAACTTGTCGGTGGCGCAGTGAAATCCACCACCATGAACGGCTTCTCGGGAGAGGTGACAGTGATGTGCGGCTTTGAAGCCGATGGCACCGTGCGCGACTATCGCGTGCTACAGCAGGGCGAGACACCAGGTCTGGGCGCCAAGATGGAGACATGGTTCCGCGACGCCACAGGCAATCGCAGCGTCCTTGGCAAGAACCCCGCTACCACGAAGTTTTACGTCACCAAAGACGTAGCGGCAGGTGGCGAAATCGACGCCATCACCGCGGCGACAATCTCCTCGCGAGCCTTCCTGGAGACTGTGCGCTCAGCATGGAATGCTTATATGAAATATGCCGGAGCCAACGTGGCGCAAGAGCCGCAAGCTACCACAGGCGCTTCCAAGCAGAAGGCCGGATAACCGATATTAGATAATAGTAGTTCATGAATTTCATAATTCAACATAACTGATTTGATGATGAATAAATGGAAATTAATATATAACGGCATCGTCCCCGGCAACCCCGTGTTTGTATTGCTATTGGGAATGTGTGCCACATTGGGCACCACCTCGTCGGCGCTCAACGGCCTGATGATGGGCGTCACCACCGCATTAGTGTTGGTGTGCAGCAACGCCGCTATCTCACTGCTCAAGAACCTGGTGCCGGATAAGGTGCGTATCCCCGCCTATATCGTGATTATCGCCTCCTTCGTGACCATCCTTCAGTTGGCGGTCAACGCATGGGCACCGGCGCTCAACGCCAGCTTAGGCATCTTCATACCGCTAATCGTGGTCAACTGCAT
This sequence comes from uncultured Sangeribacter sp., assembly GCA_964559895.1. Lineage (GTDB taxonomy): Bacteria > Bacteroidota > Bacteroidia > Bacteroidales > Muribaculaceae > Lepagella. The sequence continues at coordinate 1,638 of CAZLJS010000096.1, read as the reverse complement.
CCTATTGGGCCGCGCCGAAGCATTTGCCGGAAAAAACAGCGTCATCGACTCCATCTGCGACGGCCTGGGATGTGGCATAGGATTCATATTAGCGCTGACACTCCTTGGCGCCACTCGCGAGCTCCTCGGCGTAGGTAAAATATTCGGCATAGAGATATTCCCCGAGGACTACGGTATGCTCGTATTCGTCCTTGCCCCGGGCGCATTCATAGCATTAGGCTATCTCATCGCCATAGTTAACAAGATTCGTAAAAACGCCTGATAACAGCTAATAATCATGCTTACATATCTTTCAATCATCATAACCGCGATTTTTATCAACAATATAATCTTCGCACAGTTCTTGGGCATATGCCCCTTCCTGGGAGTGTCCAAGAGAATCAGCTCAGCACTTGGCATGGGAATGGCGGTTACTTTTGTGATGACCATCGCGACCATCGTGACATGGCTCATACAGATGTACGTGCTCAATCCCTTGGAACTGAACTTCCTGCAGACCATAGTCTTCATCCTGGTGATAGCATTTCTGGTGCAACTGCTCGAGATTGTCATGAAGAAGACAGTGCCCTCGCTATATCAGGCACTAGGCGTGTTCCTGCCCCTTATCACCACCAACTGCGCCGTATTAGGCGTGGCAATATTGGTGATACAGAAAGGCTACAACCTCATGGAGTCGGTGACATATGCCGTAGCCACTGCCGTAGGTTTTACACTCGCATTATGGATCTTTGCCGGTATTCGCGAACAGCTGGAGTTGATAGAGATACCCAAAGGGATGAAAGGTGTGCCCATCGCATTGCTATGCGCAGGCATCCTGGCACTCGCCTTTATGGGATTCTCAGGCATCAAGATAGGATAACTACAAGAGAACTAACCTATATATTAACTAATTATACATGTCAAAGAAATGATCAAGACATTGAAAATGCTGGCTATTATGCTAGGCATGATGATGAGTATGTCGTTGGTAAGCTGTGGCGACGATGATGGTCCGGATGACCCGACACTTACAAAAACTTACGTTGGCGCACGATACGTGGTAAGCCTCTCTGAAAATTGGTATAAGTATTTCGATATCGAAGTCACTTATACAGACATCCTTGGCAACACTGAGACTAAGACCGTGGATAGCAACATGGAATACTTCGAAATCGTGGAGACCGAGAAAGCTGCCACCGCATTCTCCTTCAAAGTAGTCGCTAAACTGAAAGCCAATCTCTCAGACCTTGAAGACGACACCATCTATCAATTCACCAACGCTTCAAGCATGGCTGTCTATAACTATAAAGGCAGTACTAGCATCACCCCCACAACAGCCTATAGCGGTGGCGGTAGCAAGACCACCAAAAGCTACAAGGGTTCGCAAATACGCACTTTCACTACCAAAGATATTTGCAGCTATAAATATCCCAGCGAATAAACCGGAAATCGACTCTAAAAATAAGAAATCAGTCTCACAAGGGCTGATTTTCTTTTTCTAATTCTTGGCAGATTTAATACTTTTACATAACTTTGTTGACAACAACTACCCATACACCATTTTTTTTGCCGCCTTCTCGCTTCAATATACCACACCTTTGTAACTCTGCTATATATCGTTCAAGAGTGCGTTTTTTAACCGCCAATGTTTCAGACAAA
>CAZLJS010000095.1:0-6450 GCA_964559895.1 uncultured Sangeribacter sp. | reverse complement strand
CAACAGTAGTACGCCGTATAATAGAAAGTTTACCACCCAATGAAGTAGCAGTGATCCCCCAAGATTGCTACTATAAAGATAATGCGCATATACCATTAGAGACGCGTCTCACCATGAACTATGATGAGCCGGCAGCCATCGATTGGCCATTGCTGGAGCACCATCTCAACGAGTTGAAACATGGGCGCGCCATAGAGATGCCCACCTACGATTTCATCACCTGCTCAAGGCTGGACAAGACCATCCATGTGGAGCCTAAAGAGGTAGCCGTGGTGGAGGGTATCTTGGTGCTATGCGAGAAGGAGTTGCGCGACGTCATGGACATCAAAGTGTTTGTCGATGCCGATGCTGACGAGCGCTTAATCAGGGTGATCACACGCGATTGTCTGGAACGTGGCCGCACACCGCAGATGGTGATAGATCGCTACCAAGCACAATTAAAACCGATGCATGAGTTGCACATCGAGCCCAGCAAACGTTATGCCGACTTGATCGTCCCGCAAGGGGGCAACAATCATGTGGCGGTGAAGCTCCTCACCGACTATATCCGCAGTCTGCTCCCCTCCACAAAACACAATCAAACGAAATTTAACTAATGAAGATATTTGGTTTCAAAAAGAATCCATTGAAAAATAGAGAGGCGAACGGCACCGCCTCCGACGAAGCGATAGAAGCCGCAGAGGGACAGGAGTCCCATGGCGTGTATATCGACGAATCGGAAATGGCTGAGGCTTTATCCGCTGCAAACGACACCAACCCCGAGGATGAAGATGCTTCAGAAGGTATTGAAGAGGTTCACGAGGGTGAAATAGTCGCAGAGGAGGAGAATGTCGAAGCTGAAGAGGATGACAAAGTTCTCCGCACAGAAAACTTAGTGAAGATATATGGCAAGCGCACTGTGGTGAACCATGTATCTATCGACGTTACGCAAGGTGAGATAGTCGGTTTGCTCGGGCCTAACGGTGCCGGTAAGACGACAACATTCTATATGACCACCGGACTAATCACCCCTAATGCGGGCAAAATCTTCCTCAACGACACTGACATCACCAAATACCCTGTGTATAAACGCGCTAAGATGGGTATCGGCTATCTAGCACAGGAGGCGTCGGTGTTCCGAAAGCTCTCTGTGGAGGATAATATCCGCGCGGTGCTGGAGATGACCAATACCAGCAAGGCATACCAGAAGGAGAAGCTTGAAAGCCTTATCGCCGAATTTAGATTGGAGAAGGTGAGAAAGAACTATGGCGACCGTCTCTCGGGAGGTGAACGCCGTCGTACGGAGATAGCACGCTGTCTAGCCATTGATCCTAAATTCATCATGCTCGATGAGCCGTTTGCCGGTGTCGATCCTATTGCCGTGGAGGATATCCAGTCTATCGTATATAAGCTTAAAGAGAAGAATATCGGCATATTAATCACCGACCACAATGCCAATGAGACGCTGAGCATCACAGACCGCGCTTACCTGCTCTTTGAGGGCAAAATATTGTTCCAGGGCACCAGCGAGGAATTGGCTGCTAATCCGGTGGTTAGAGAGAAATACTTGGGACGCAACTTCGAATTTAGAAGAAAACATTTCAATTAATGGATTTAACGGCTCCGTCAGATAGGAAAAGATTTGAGATCAGCAAATTCGGGCAAATATCGGTTTTGTTCGGACTATTCTTCATAGGCGCACTTATCACGTTTGCTCTAATGGCAATATTCGGCATAAGCAGCCAAACGAGAGGTGAGCTATTAGCAAGCGCGGTGATACAAGATTCGTTCATGTTTATCATGCCTGCCTTGGTCTCTATCGCCATTATGTATAAAGGGCCGTTGAGATACCTGGGAATTAGCAATAACCACAACACACTGACAATCAGGCCATTCCTAGGCGTATTAATAGTATTCATCATCGGCATGCCATGCATGAATTGGCTTATCGAATGGAACAATAATATCTCACTGCCCGCATTTGCTTCCGGCCTGGAACAGAGTATGCGAGAGATGGAGGATAACGCACAGAAGGTCACAGCCATACTACTCAACGATACCTCCATTACCGGACTAATCACAGGGGTGCTTATCGTGGGTGTGTTGGCGGCGATTAGCGAGGAGCTATTCTTCCGTGGCGCATTACAAAAGATATTCACCATCAACAGTGCATGGAAAGCGATATGGATGGCAGGATTTGTGTTTAGCTTCATGCATTTCCAGTTCTTCGGTTTCATACCGAGGTTACTGATGGGAGTATTCTTCGGCTATCTATTCTATTGGACGGGCAGTCTATGGGTGCCTATTGCCGCCCATGCGTTCAATAATAGCGTGACGGTGATAGTGTCATGGCTAACAACCAATCACTATATCAGCGAAACCTCCCCTATCTCCACGCTAGGCGACACCGCGTCGGGATTCGGCTATCTGGCGGCTATCAGCTTGGTGGCGCTTATCCTATTCTTCATTTACGCTAGAAAATATTTTTTCACTAATGGCACCAACATCTCAACTCACATATCGACAAATAATAGCGGATATTAAGCGCAAGAACTTCGCTCCGGCATATATACTTAGCGGAGAAGAGGCTTACTATCTGGACCTTATAGCAGACGCTCTGCTGGAGAACGTGGTGGATGAAGAGGATCGTGACTTCAACCAACACCTTTTCTACGGCAATGACGCCGACATGGATGTGATTATCAACACTTCACAGCAATATCCCGTGATGGCACCATATAAGCTCGTCATGCTGCGTGAGGCGCAAACGATGGTGGTGGCAAAGACTCGTCTGGAGAAGCTCGAGAAATATTTTCAGAACCCATGTAGCACCACTGTCCTTGTCATCGTTTATAAAGGGGACGCCTTGCCCGCCAGCACTAAATGGATCAAGGCAGCGCAAAAGGCCAACGCCGTGGTGTTTAACAGCCAGAAGGTAAGAGACTATCAGCTGGAAGCCACACTGAAAGATTATTGCAACGAACGACGCATCAACATAGAGCCGAAAGCGTCTGCCATGCTGTGCGACCACATCGGCTCCAACCTCAGCCGTCTTTATGGCGAGATAGAGAAACTGAAGGTCACGACAACGGCGGAGGGTGGCAACACGTTTGTCATCACTGCGGAGATGGTGGAGAAGCATATCGGCGTCAGCAAAGAGTTCAACAATTTTGAGCTAACGTCGGCGCTGATGACACGCAACTACGCCAAAGCGATGCAGATAGTGGATTTCTTCGGCAAAAACAGCAAAGCCAACCCGCTGGTAATCACCACAGGTCTTATTTTCAACGCCTTCCAACGATTGATGCAAGCACACTATCTCCCCGATAAATCCGAGGAGTCGATACGCAAGGTGCTGAAGATAAATTACCAGGCAGGTATCCGCGAACTTGGCGTAGGGATGAAGAACTACACCCCGGGCAGCTGTCTGAGGATCATCCGCGCCATCAGGGAGTTTGACCGCATGAGCAAGGGCGTAGGTTCCATGCAAAAGGACACAGAGCTGATTAAAGAACTGATATACAAGATCTTCACATTGTAAATATCCACCACTAAGTGGCTCATATATAGAAAGTAAGTAATACTAATGATTAGCATAAACAACCTCAAAGTTGAATTTTCCGCAAGACCGCTATTCAGCGACGTCTCTTTTGTGGTAAACGACAACGATAAGATAGCACTGACAGGAAAGAACGGTGCCGGCAAATCCACTCTACTGAAGATAATAGCAGGTCTGCAGGCCCCTACGTCGGGAAGTGTGGATAAGTCTGAGGATTACAGCATCGGGTACCTTCCGCAGCAGATGGTATTGGCTGACGACACCACGGTGCTAGCTGAAACGAAAAAAGCGTTCGCCAAAATCGAAGAGATAAAACGGGAATTGTCTGACCTTAATCACAAACTGGAGAATCTTAACACAGACGATCTGAAGGAATACGAGAAACTTATCACTCGCATCGAGCATCTCAACGAGCGCATTAAGATTGAGGATGGTTCCTCGGTAGATGGTGAGATAGAGAAAACGCTTCTTGGCCTTGGCTTCGAACGCTCTGATTTCCAGCGCCCAACCAGCGAATTTTCAGGCGGTTGGCGTATGCGTATAGAACTGGCGAAGATTCTGCTCTGCCGTCCCGACCTATTGCTCCTCGACGAGCCTACCAACCACCTCGACATAGAGTCTATCCAATGGCTGGAGAACTTTCTCAAGACCAAAGCGGGCGCTGTGCTGCTGGTGTCGCACGATAAGGCGTTTATCGACAATATCACCAACCGCACCATAGAGATATCCTGCTGTAAGATACATGATTACAAGGTAAACTATTCGCAATATCTGGTGCTGCGTCAAGAGCGTCTGGAGCAGCAGATGCGCGCCTATGAGAACCAACAGAAGCAGATAGCCGACATCAAAGATTTTATAGAGCGATTCCGCTATAAGCCCACCAAATCCAACCAGGTACAGAGCCGCATAAAGATGCTGGAGAAGATAGTGCCCATCGAAGTCGATGAGGTGGATAACTCCAGACTGCGGTTGAAATTCCCACCGGCACCCCGCTCGGGCGACTATCCGGTTATCTGCGAGGATGTGTCGAAGGCTTACGGCGACCATACGGTGTTCAGCCACGCCACTTACACCATTAAGCGCGGCGAAAAGATAGCGTTTGTGGGCAAGAACGGACACGGCAAGAGTACCATGGTCAAGTGTATCATGAACGAGATACCCTACACCGGAGAGCTAAAAATTGGACACAACATCAAGATAGGCTATTTCGCTCAGAATCAAGCACAACTACTCGACGGCGAATTGACCGTATTCGACACCATCGACCGCATAGCAGTGGGCGACATACGCCTCCGCATCCGCGACATACTCGGCGCGTTTATGTTTGGCGGTGAAGCGTCAGACAAGAAGGTGAAGGTGCTCAGCGGTGGCGAGAAGACACGTCTGGCGATGATATGCCTGCTGCTAACACCTGTCAACCTGCTAATCCTCGATGAGCCTACCAACCACCTCGACATATCATCCAAGGAGGTGCTAAAGGACGCCATTAAAGCGTTTGACGGCACTGCCATCATCGTTAGCCACGACCGTGACTTCCTCAACGGTCTGGTGGATCGCGTCTATGAATTCTCAGACGGTGAAGTGAAGGAGAACCTCAACGGCATCACCGGTTTCCTGGAGAAGCTGAAGATGAATAACGAGGTGAAAGGGTCTCTGCGAGAGGCGTCGCCTACTTACAACAGCACTGCGCCACTACGCAGCGAGGAGCCTGCCAAGACTGAGAGTAAGCTCAACTATGAGGAGCAGAAGGAGCGCAAACGGTTGTTGTCCAAACTTCAGAAGGAGGTGACGGCCGCGGAGACGGAAATCGAAGCCTTGGAGACCCGCAAACAGGAGATAGAGGATATCTTAGCGTCGGGAGAGATCGGGGATGGCGTTCTTGAGGAATATGCCACCATCACCAAGTCGCTAGAAGCAGCTATGCAACGCTGGGAAAAGGCGCAAGAAGAACTTGAAGCAAACAGTTAACTTTAAGTAGCTATCTATCACTATAACAACAGATTAAACGCAGATTACTATATAGAAATGGGAAACATAAAGAATGGTATTAATCAGTCCAATATGGACTTGAACATATATCCCGGCGATGACTTCTACCAATATGCCAACGGAGGCTGGATGAAGGCCAATCCGCTCACTGCGGAGTATAGCCGTTTTGGCATGTTCGACAAATTGCGCGAGAACAATCGCGAACAGCTCAAAGCCTTGATTACCACGCTATCAGAAGACCCCGAGAGCAAGGTCCAAGGGAGCATAGCGCAGAAGGTCAGCGACCTATACGCCTTGGGTATGGACAGCGAACGCCTTAACAGAGAGGGCGCAGCGCCGATTATGCCCTACGTGCAACGCATTAAGCAGTTCTCCAAAGAGACACTTGCCGCTGATATGGCATGGCTACATATAGGGGTATCGGGCGGCACCCTGTTCAGCAGCGGTGTGAGCAGCGACGCCAAAGACTCCAATATGAACATCCTCCATATCGGGGAAACAGGTTTGGGACTCGGCGACAGAGACTATTATCTGGAGAAGAATGAGACCAACCAACGCATCATGGACGCCTATGAGGTGTTTGTAAAGCGCCTGATGGAGCTGATTGGCTACACTGCAGCAGAGCAACAACGCGTCTGGGATAACGTCATATCGCTGGAAACCGAATTTGCCAAATGCAAGATGACCAGAGAGGAGCGTCGCAATCCTCAGGCTCGCTACAATATCTGCTCACTCGATGAACTTTGCGCCAAATACCCCAATTTCGATTGGAAAACATACTTCGATAAACTGGAGCTGAAAGACATCACTAAAATCAACGTCCTCAGCCCCCAATTCTACAAAGCGCTCAATGAGCTACTCCCCACGCTATCAGAGGAAAAGCTTAAGGATTACATCATCTTCAACGCCGTGGGAGAAGCTAC
>CAZLJS010000094.1:0-6478 GCA_964559895.1 uncultured Sangeribacter sp. | reverse complement strand
ATCTGCTTAACGGTACCTTCCATATCTGAGTTAAGGTCATTCTCCATCTTCATAGCCTCGTAAACCAAGACTACGTCGCCATGTTTAACCTTGTCGCCGACCTTGACAGTCACCTCAAGCACTTTACCACCCATTGGGGCTTTGAGTACGGGGCCTGTGATCTCAACAGCGGGTTTAGCCTCAGCCTTGGGAGCTTCAGCAGCCTTAGGAGCTTCAGCAGCTGGTTTGCTAGCCTCATATTCACCTTTGCGAAGGCCTTTGAGGTAACCGGTAGCTACTGCGGGGAGCAATTCCATGAGGAGGTATTCCTCGTCGTTTTGAGCGAGTTTTACGCCACCAAATTCAGGAAGCTCGGGGTTAGCCGGTTTGCGATAGCTGTTGACGTCATAAGGACGCTCCTCGGGATTGCCTGTGATCTGAGCACGGAACGTGGGATCAACGGGCACAGGTGTCTTACCATATTCACCCTTAACGAGGTTGATGAACTGGTTGTTCTTGTTGCTATAGTCAGCGGCACCTTTACGACGGTCAAGAGCCAAAGCCACAGCTTGAGAACCTACAATCTGGCTGGTAGGAGTAACCAAAGGCACCAGACCTGCGTCGCGACGTACTTTCGGGATAAGGGCCATAGCCTCATCAAGCACGTCCTCAGCCTTGAGGGCACGGAGGTTGGCTACCATGTTGGAGTACATACCGCCGGGGACCTCTGCGTTTTTAACCAACTCATTGGGTTTGGGGAAGCCGAAGTAAGCCTCGATCTGATGGCAAGCATCGAGAAGGGCCTCCTCGTTGTTAGCCTTAGCTTCTTCGATAGCTTTGTCGAAGAGTGCGTCGATATCTTTCGGCATTTTTGCGTAATACTCGTCGAAATCGTGTGGCCATTTATCCTTGTTAAGGTCGAAGTCTGCAAGTGCCTTACGAGCGTTAACGAGTTCTTTGCGAATCTTAGCCACAGCTTCCATGTTGACGTCAAGTTCTACGCCGAGTTTCTGGCAGAAGATCCAGATAAGCTCGATAGCAGGAGCAGCGGAGCCACCACCAAACCACCAAATGTTGGTATCGATGATATCTACGCCTTTGATGATAGCAGTGAGCACTGAAGCGAGGCCGTAGCCCGGAGTACAGTGTGTATGGAAATCTACAGGCACCTTAAGTGCTTGTTTCAATTTGGGCATAAGGGTAAAGATGCGGCCCGGATTAACAAGACCGGCCATATCCTTGAGGGTAATCATCTTAGCGCCGATACGCTCCATCTCTTTAGCTTTCTCTACGAAATACTCATCGGTAAAGATCTTCTTCACCTCAACGGGCTCCTCAGCTTTACCAAACAATCTGCCGAAGAAGCCTTTCTTTTTGGGAGCCTCTTTGGGTTCCTCTTTAGGATCTACAGTGTAGCAGACAGCGGCATCAGCCACGCCACCCATCTCGTTGATGAGGCGGATAGACTCTTTGATGTTGTCGATATCGTTGAGCGCGTCAAAGATACGCATCACGTTAAGACCGTTCTTGATAGCCTCTTTGTAGAAGCCTTCAAGGACGCTGTTGGGGTAAGGCACGTAGCCAAAGAGGTTACGACCACGTGACAATGCGGAAAGCATTGATATACCTTTCATCTCTTTGGAGCAGGAACGCAAACGATCCCATGGTGACTCACCAAGGTAGCGCATTACTGAATCGGGTACTGCGCCGCCCCATACTTCCATAATGTAGAAGTGGGCATCACGATAAAGGGGGAGCAAACGATCCACGTTCTCCTGTTTCATACGCGTAGCAAACAATGATTGCTGTCCGTCGCGTAGTGTTAAGTCTCTGACTTTTAGTACTTTTGCCATGTTTTGCAATTTTTATGCTATTTCATTGATATTAGTTTCGTTTATGAGTCGTAAAATTAGGCATTTATTTTGATTTATCAATGTTTTTACCCAATTTTTTTCTTTTTTTGTTGATTTTTCCTTACGAAGCGTAATTTTGTGGGTATAAAAAGCAGCAGCGACGAAGCTCGAAAGCTCGTCGCTACATATCGTGTCGGTGTAATTTTCTATTCAAAGATACCTTCTATCTCCTCGCTATCCTGCGCTACGGCGTGACCTCCGCTATAGGCACCACCGTCGCACATCGACAACCCTTCGGGGAAGGTAAACTGAGATGTCTGGCTATACGGCAGCTTGGAGTTGCCATACACCTTGCGCATGAATATGCCATAGAGCGGCAACGCGGCACGGGCACCTTGACCGAGAGCCATGGTGTTGAAGTGGATGTAGCGTTCCTCACCACCTACCCAAACGCCGGTGACAAGGTCGGGAGTGAAGCCCATGAACCAAGCGTCGGAGTTGGAGTTGGTAGTACCTGTCTTACCGCCCATCTGTGCCGAAATACCGTAACGGCTGCGCAGTGACGCACCTGTACCTGAATCGACAACATTGAGCAATATAGAGAGGATCTTATAGTAAGCATTCTCACTAGTCACCTCTGTGCGGTGCGGGATGGCGCTATAAAGCACATTGCCCTGACTATCCTCGATGCGTGAGACGAAGATAGGATCCACGCGCATACCCTGGTTAGCGAAGGTGGTGTATGCTGCTACCATCTCTTTCACAGAGGCGTCGTTAGTACCCAAACAGAGGGGAAGGTTCGGCTCGATGATACCTGTAAGGCCAAACATACGCATCTCCTTCACGAGGTTGATAGGCTGCAACTCAGCCAAGAGGCGTGCTGATATCCAGTTGTTGGAGTTGGTGAGTGCCCAACGCAGATCCACCATCTGTCCTATTCTACCGCCTCCGCTATTTCGCGGTGACCAGTTGCCGAAGGTGGGCTGTGTGTTCAAAAACTGCGAGCAGGGGGTGAAATCCTCCTCCATAGCGAGCGTGTAGAGGAATGGTTTAGCGGTAGAACCAATCTGACGTCGGCCACGCGATACCATGTCATACTGGAAGTATTGGAAGTTGGGACCACCTACGTAAGCCTTCACGTAGCCGGTCTTTGGGTCCATAGACATCATACCGGTGCGAAGTATTGACTTCATATATAGTAACGAGTCACGGGGTGTCATCACGGTGCTCTTGGTACCGGTGCGGAGACGTTTCACTTTATGTCCGTTCTCGGTCACTGTCTCGTTGATGTATGTGAAGATATCCATCTCCACAGGGGTATTGAATGCCTTCTCTATCTCCTGCTCAGAGGCACCGGCGAGTTTCATCACGCGGTAACGCTCTGTCTGACGGATGGCATTCTTGACAAGCTTCTGCACACCTTGCGTCGATAGCTCGTTGGTGTTGGTGGTGTATGGGCCATACTTATTGCCACGTTTCTCTTGGGAGAATGCGGGCTGTAGAGTGCCACCCAAATGTTCCATCACCGCCTCCTCGGCATATTGCTGCATAGTGATGTCGATAGTGGAATAGATGCGCAAGCCATCGGTATAAAGGTCGTAATAGCTGCCATCGGGCTTAGGATTCTTAAGAATCCAGCCATAGAGGGGATCGGTCTCCCACTGTGTGGAGTCTGTATTATATTGGCTCAAAGCCAGAGTGTATGCTACTTTGGAGCTATAGTCTCCGGGCTTCGGACGCACCGGCTTCTTAGCTGTCATCATGCGGCGTATCTCCTCGCGAAGGTATGGTGCCGCACCATCCTTATGATCCACTCTATGATAGTCAAGACCAAGTGGCATCTGCTTTAATCGGTCGGCCTCAGATTGTTCAAGTTTACCGGCTTTCACCATCTGGTCAAGCACCACATTGCGTCGCTCAAGCGTGCGCTCCGGCTTACGGAGAGGGTTATAATAGCTAGGGTTCTTGAGCATACCTATCAGCATCGCTGCCTCTTGCGCCTCCAGGTCACCGGGTTCTTTGCCGAAATATACGTTGGCGGCGGTCTTGATACCTACGGCGTTGTTGAGGAAGTCGAAGCGGTTGAGATACATATTAATTATCTCATTCTTGGTATAGAATCGTTCCAACTTGATAGCGATCATCCACTCGATAGGTTTCTGTATGGCGCGCTTAAAGATATTAGTCGAGGGTTGGGAATAGAGCTGCTTTGCGAGCTGCTGAGTGATGGTAGAGCCACCGCCCGATGATTTATGACGCATGATAAGCGTCTTGACGGCAGTACGGCCCAATGCGAAGAAGTCGATGCCGGAGTGGTCTTCAAATCTCACGTCCTCTGTGGCGATGAGCGCGTCGATGACGTATGGCGATACTCTGTCATAATCGGTATAAACGCGGTTGCCACCGCCAAAGAAATAGCGGCCCATCTCGGTGCTGCCATCTGAGGCATACACCACAGACGCCAACTTATCGTGCGGGTCCTCAAGCTCCTCGATGGGGGGCATATAACCAATCACTCCGTTGTAGATAAGGAGGAAAAGTAACCCAATAGCAAATCCCAAACCGAGGAACGAGCCCCATAAGTATTTGACTATTTTTAAGTTTCGCGTGCTCTTACGTAGCTCGCTATCCATTTCGATGTCGGCAGAATGTTTCTTTTTAGCCGTTTTTTTGAAAATATCTGTTGCCATTTTATTCCTTTGAAGCGATGCCTTGCGGCAGTTCTTAAATGCAAAGGTAATGAAAGTTTTTGGACTAGCCAAAATGGTATGCGCCGAGGCAAAAGTTATGACGCAAAAAGGCTCAACACATTGTGCTAAGCCTTTTTCAGTAGCGGGATCGAGAATTGAACTCGAGACCTCCGGGTTATGAATCCGACGCTCTAACCTACTGAGCTATCCCGCCATCTTTGTTTTGTTTCGGAACTCGTTGTTTCCGTTTTGCGAGTGCAAAGTTATAGCATTTTTCGTTACTTGTCAAGTCTTTTTGAAAGAAATTTTTAAAAAATTTTAAACATTGCAGAATATCAAGAGGTTACAAAACGAAAAAATTTACGTCAAAATCGTTGTCAAGGCAGTTTTCGTGTGAAAAACTCATTTATTGACGTAAGATTTTTTTGAAAATTTCTGAACTGAGACACAAAAAAACCGGAGAAAGTTGCTTAAGCTTTCTCCGGACTCTTGTATCAATAGAGCTAATCGATAGCGATTATTCTGTCAACTATTTGCAATTTCCATGTTGCTTTAGTCGGCAGGGGCGAGTTTTACCGTGAAGTGACGCATCAAAGGAGCCTCCCAAAGGATTTTCACTCCGTGTGTGATGCTTTCACGACGGTCAAAGACGTTCTTCAACGCAGCTGCGATGACGTCCATATGATTGTTGGTATATACTCGGCGAGGTATGCAGAGGCGCACGAAGTCAAGGCCACCGAAGCGGTTCTCGCGTGTGATAGGATCACGGTCAGCGAGCATATAACCGATCTCGCAAGCACGGATACCTGCCTCGAGATAGAGCTCTACGGTGAGGGCTTGTGCGGGGAATTCCTCTTTGGGCACATGAGTGAGGATGCGGTCAGCATCTACGAATACTGCATGACCACCTGCGGGACGCTGGTAAGGTATGCCATATTCGTCGAGTTTCTTAGCGAGGTATTCTACCTGTTTGATACGGGTCTCGAGGTTATCAAACTCTGTGTTCTCATCAAGGCCTACTGCCAAAGCCTCCATATCGCGACCGTTCATACCACCATAGGTGAGGTAGCCTTCGCATACGATACAGAAGTTTTTAGCGGCGTCAAACCAATCCTCATGACGAGTGCCGATGAAGCCACCCATATTGACGATACCATCCTTCTTGGCAGACATTGTCATGCCATCGGCGTAGGAATACATCTCAGTAGTAATCTCTTTGATAGTCTTGTCGGCATAACCCTCTTCGCGAGTCTTGATGAAGTAAGCGTTCTCGGCGAAACGTGCTGAGTCATAGATGACACGTTTGCCATATTTATCTGCCACGCGGCGTACATCGCGTAGATTTTGCATTGAAACGGGCTGACCACCTGCGGTGTTGTTAGTAATAGTGACGATAATGAAGGGGACTTGGTCTGCATGTTCAGCAAGCACCTTCTCCAGTTTATTGCAATCTACGTTACCTTTGAAAGGCACTTCGAGCTGAGTATCTTTAGCATCATCCACGGTGCAATCCACAGCAGTGGCATGGCGGCTCTCGATATGTCCTTTAGTGGTATCGAAGGGGGAATTGCCGGGCACGTAGTTGCCCTCTTTTACCAATGCGCTGAAGAGCACATTCTCAGCGGCACGTCCTTGGTGAGTGGGGATAACGTAATCGAATCCAAAGAGTCTTGTGATAGTTTCTTTAAGGTGGAACCATGAACGGGCTCCTGCATAACTCTCATCACCCATCATAAGAGCTGACCATTGGCGGTCACTCATGGCGCCTGTGCCTGAGTCGGTTAGTAGGTCTATGTAAACTTGGGATGCTGGAAGCTGGAACACATTATAGTTAGCAGCTTTGATCCATTCTTCACGTTCTGCGCGTGTACTTTTATGAATCGGCTCGACCATTTTGATCTTCCACGATTCTGCGAAAGGAAGTTCCATGTATATTATCTTTATTAGTAGTTTTTC
>CAZLJS010000093.1:0-6480 GCA_964559895.1 uncultured Sangeribacter sp. | reverse complement strand
AAGCTATGAAGCGCCGCAACGGTCTGCTGATACATATCTCCACAGACTACGTCTTTGGCGGCAACGACGGCAACCTGCCTAAGATAGAGACCGAGCCAACCAACCCCACCGGAGTATATGGCTCCACAAAACTGGCAGGGGAGAGAGGCGTGATAGCCACCGGCGTCGATGCCATTATTATCCGCACCGCATGGCTATATAGCGAATATGGCAACAATTTCGTCAAGACCATGATGCGACTGATGGCCGAGAAACCACAACTCAACGTGGTGTTTGACCAGGTAGGCACCCCAACCTATGCCGGAGACTTGGCCTTTGCCATACTGTCGATATTAAACCAAAACATAGAAAAGATAAAGGAGAACCTGGGCATCTATCACTTCTCCAACGAGGGTGTGGCGTCGTGGTATGACTTTGCCATACAGATAGCCGAAGATGCCGGAATGAGTGCCTGCGAGGTGATGCCTTGCCATAGCTCACAGTTCCCCTCAAAGGTCGTAAGACCACCATTCTCAGTACTTGATAAGTCGAAGATTAAAGACACCTTCGCCCTGAAGATACCTTATTGGAAGGACTCATTGGCAAAATGTGTAGCTAATCTGCGCAGTAATTAAACGCTGAAAAAGATAAAATGACAGATATCAAATCATATAAACGCAGAATTATCATCACCGGAGGCGCCGGATTTATCGGTTGCCATGTGGTGAAACGCTTCGTGAAGCTTTATCCCGATTATCTCATCATCAATCTGGATAAGCTCACCTATGCCGGTAATCTGGAGAACCTCAAAGATGTGGAGGCCGCCCCAAACTATCGCTTCGAGAAAGCGGATATCTGCGATTATGAAAAGATCAAGGAGCTGATGGCGAAATATGAGGTGGATGGAGTGATTCATCTCGCCGCGGAGAGCCATGTGGACCGTTCCATACGCGACCCCTTCACCTTTGCCCGCACCAACGTCATGGGCACGCTAACACTCCTCCAGGCTGCCAAAGAGTATTGGTCTGCAACCACCGGATTTGAAGGAAAACGCTTCTATCACATCTCCACAGATGAGGTGTATGGCGCCTTGAAATTTGATGGCACGATGTTTGTGGAATCCACCAAATATGACCCACATTCACCCTATAGCGCCTCCAAGGCGTCGAGCGACCATTTCGTGCGTGCCTTCCACGACACCTATGGCATGCCTACCATCGTCACCAACTGCTCCAACAACTATGGCCCAAACCAGTTCCCCGAGAAGCTGATACCCCTGTTTCTTAACAACATCAGATGCGGCAAGCCACTACCCGTCTATGGCAAAGGGGAGAACGTGAGAGACTGGCTTTACGTGGAGGACCACGCACGAGCCATAGACCTCATCTTCCACAAAGGAAAAGTGGGGGATACCTACAATATAGGAGGCTTCAACGAATGGAGCAATATCGACCTGATACATCTCTTGGTGAAAGTCGCCGACAGACTTCTGGGTAATCCCGAAGGCACCAGCGAGCATCTTATCACCTTCGTGGCAGATAGAGCCGGTCATGACCTCAGATATGCCATCGACTCCACCAAACTCAAGAGAGAACTCGGCTGGGAACCCTCGTTGCAGTTTGAGGAGGGATTGGAGAAAACAATACAATGGTATCTCGATAATCAGCAGTGGGTGGAGCGTGTCACCTCCGGCGATTATAAAAAATATTACGAACAAATGTATGGCGCGAGATAACGAAAATATAGATAACGACAACTATGTAGATGAGACGGAGAACGGCGAGGAGCAAAGCCCGTCGGCGTGGCTGCTATGGCTACGCCTATGGCTCACACCAAAAGAGGGGTGGCGCCTGATAAAAAAATCCAAGCTGCGTCCCGAGACGTTTGCCTCATCATGCTACTATCCTATATTGGCATTGACTGCGATAGCTACATTCTCGCAGATGTTCTTCGACGTAGATGCCAAGATAAGTGACCTCTTGAAAGAAGCCACCATCATCTTTATATCATTTTTTATGAGCTATTTTGCATACTTTCCTATAGCTCGTTTGTTTATGAATAAAGAGAGCTTCAAACGCTTCGACACCGACTTCGGCAAATGCTACGTGATGATGCTGCTATCGACGTTGGCTGTCTTCTACCTCCTCTATGAATGTTTGCCCTTCATGGAGGTGATAATAGCATTTATGCCCGTATATACCTTCTTCCTGGCATATCAAGGCATGGATTCGTTGCGTATAGCCAAGGAGAAATCCTCAACGGTTTGGGTGATGGCGGCGCTACTGGTAGTGCTCCTCCCCACGGCAATTTATCAGCTGTTTAAATTGATAATGCCATTTTAACCGTTGAACTAAAAGAGAAGATACAGATGAAACCATCTCAAGTAAATATTAAAAACAGACGCGCCTCTTTCGACTACGAAATAGGTGAAACTTACACCGCGGGACTGGTGCTCACCGGCACGGAAATCAAATCTATCCGTGACGGCAAAGCCGGTCTTGCCGATACTTACGTGATCCTCACCAATGGCGAGGCGTGGGTCAAAGGTATGTATGTGGCAGAATATTTCTATGGCTCATACAACAACCACAGCTCGCGAAGAGACCGCAAGCTCCTCCTTACCCGCAAAGAGCTTAGCAAACTGGAGAAAGCCCAGGAGAACCCCGGATTCACCATCGTTCCCCTCAAGCTTTTCATCTCCGATAAAGGATATGCCAAGCTACTCATAGGCGTCGGTAGAGGTAAGAAGATATACGACAAACGTCAAAGTATCAAAGAGAGAGAGGATAAACGACAGATGGATAGAATGTTTAAATCCTAATCCACCGTATATCCCCAAGTATTAAATTGATAAAGAATAAGTCTTAACAAGATGGAAGAGATAAAACATGAATGTGGCATAGTGATGCTTCGCCTACTTAAACCATTATCCTATTATAAGGAGAAATATGGTAGTGAACTATTTGGACTCAGCAAACTCTATCTCATGATGGAGAAAGAGCACAATAGAGGACAGGAGGGCGCAGGTATAGGTTGCGTGAAAATGAACGCCTCCCCGGGTCGTGAATACATTTTCCGTGAGCGTGCCGAGGGCTCGGATGCTATTCACAAGGTCTTTGCCAATGTGAACAAGCAGATTAGCAACTGGAATAAAGAGGAACCCCATGCCCCAACACCACCATATATCGGTGAAGTGTATATGGGCCACCTACGCTATAGCACCACCGGCAGAAGCGGCATCTCAAATGTGCACCCATTCATGCGTCGCAACAACTGGTGCGCTCGCAATATGCTCCTTTGCGGCAACTTCAACCTCACCAACGTCGATGAGATATTCAATTCCATAGTAGCGCTCGGGCAGCATCCCCGCTATTATGCCGATGGATTTATCCTGCTAGAACAGCTGGGCCATGCCCTCGACCGCGAAAGTGAACGTCTATATAAGATTCATCACGATAATGGCTTGACAGGCCTGAACCTATCCGACGCCATTGCACGCGATATTGATATCGCCAACGTGTTGCATCGCTGCGCTCCCAGCTGGGACGGCGGATATGTTATCTGTGGTATCGCCGGAAATGGTGATATGTGGGCCATGCGTGACCCGTCAGGTATCCGCCCGGCATTCTACTATGCCGATGATGAGGTAGTGGTAGTGGCCAGCGAACGCCCTGTGATTCAGACTGCGTTCCACGTAGAGCAGGAGGATGTCAAAGAGCTTATGCCCGGTTCCGCTATCGTAGTCGATATGAACTCTACATACAAGATAGAGCAGATACTACCTATGGCAGACAACGCTAAATGCTCCTTTGAGAGAATCTATTTCTCAAGAGGCAACGACGGCGATATCTACAACGAGCGCAAAGCCCTCGGCTCATTCCTCGTTGACGCTGTCGATAAAGCCGTAGGCGGCGACGTGGACCACACCGTACTATCCTTCATCCCCAACACCGCGGAGGTGGCGTATATGGGATTGGCTGAAGGGTTCTCAAAGCGTATCGCCAAAGAGAAGATGGATATGGCTATGCGTCTCGCTGCCGGTGAGAAATTCCCCGAGGAGGAGATCGCCAAGGTCATGACACGCAAGATACGCAACGAAAAGATAGCCTGGAAGGATATCAAGCTGCGCACATTCATCGCCCAAGGCGACACCCGCAACGACCTTGCCGCTCATGTCTATGACATCACCTATGGCTCCATCACCCCTGGTGTTGACAACCTGGTAGTCATCGACGATAGTATCGTGCGCGGTACCACATTGCGCCAGTCCATCATCCGCATCCTCGACAGACTGCATCCCCGCAAGATAGTGATTGTCTCCAGTTCGCCACAGGTGAGATACCCCGACTGCTACGGTATAGATATGTCGCGTCTGGGTGAGTTTATCGCCTTTAGAGCCGCTATGGAGTTGCTCAAAGACCGTGGCTTGACTCACATCGCCGATGATGTTTATAAGAAGTGCCTGGAGTCGCAGTCACTACCCAAAGAGCAACAGGTGAACCACGTCAAAGAAATCTACGCTCAATTCACCGACGAAGAGGTGAGCCGCAAGATATGCGAGATGCTAACACCCCCCGATGTCAACTCTGAGGTGGAGATTGTATATCAATCTATCGAAAATATGCATAAGGCGATACCCAACCACCCGGGTGATTGGTATTTCAGCGGTAACTATCCTACCGCGGGAGGTAATAAGCTTGTCAATAAGGCTTATATCAACTATTACGAAGGAAACAGCGAGGCTAGGGTAGATTAACCTTTCTGATGAAAAGAAAAATAGAACTTCTAGCCCCGGCTAAAGATATAGCTACCGGTATAGCAGCTATCCGTCATGGCGCGGATGCTGTCTATATCGGTGCTTCGTCGCATGGCGCCCGCCAGTCTGCGGCAAACAGTGTGGAGGATATCGCCGAGTTGGTACGCTTCGCACATATCTATCATGCCCGCGTCTATGTCACCGTCAATACCCTTGTCTATGATAATGAATTGGCCGAGGTGGAGACCCTTGTCTGGAAACTATACAAGGCTGGTGTAGATGCCTTAATCGTCCAAGATATGGCGCTGTTGAGGCTTAACTTGCCACCCATAGAGCTTCATGCCAGTACGCAATGCGATATCCGCACACCCGAGAAAGCTGCTTTCCTGGAGAAGGTGGGGTTCTCGCAGTTGGTGTTGGCAAGAGAGCTGACGCTGCAGGAGATAAAGAGCATCGCTGAGAGCGTGACGGTGCCTGTGGAGACATTTGTGCATGGCGCCTTGTGCGTGTCCTATTCCGGACGCTGCAACGCCAGCCAGTATTGCTTCGGTAGAAGTGCCAACAGGGGTAATTGCGCGCAGCTTTGCCGCTTCGCCTATGACCTCACAGATGCCGATGGCAAAGTGATAAAACGCAATAAGCACCTGCTATCGTTGCATGATTTCAATACCTTGCAATCGCTGGAGGAGCTGCTCGATGCCGGTGCTTCCTCGCTGAAGATAGAGGGCCGTCTCAAAGATATGAGCTATGTGAAGAATATCGTGGCTGCTTATAGCGCCAAGCTAAATGAGATTATAGCCCGCAATCCCGACAGATATGAACGTGCATCCTTTGGCCATTCCAATCTGAAATTCATCCCAAACCCCCTGAAGAGTTTCAATAGGGGATTTACAGACTATTTCCTACATAATCGTCGTCCGGATAACCTGGCGTCGTGCTTCACCCCCAAGACACTGGGCGAGCCTCTTGATGATGTGTCTCAACTAAATAATGGCGATGGTATAGCATTCTTTGACGCTGAATCCAATTATGTAGGTGTGAGAGTGAATAGCATCACCAAAGGCAATATCAACACCTACGGCTCACTGAGGGTGCCGAAGAACGTACAGCTGTTCCGCACCTTTGACCGCTGTTTCGAGGAGGAGGTGCAGAAATCCAATCCCGAGAGAAAGCTATGGGTGGATATCACCTTGACAGAGAGAAGCATCGTAGCAGAGGATGAGCGAGGTGTGAGGGTCGCTATCGCCATGGATGCCACACCCTTGGAAGGTGTGAAGAATGGGGAGAAGATACGCAGCATATTTGCCAAATTGGGAAATACACCCTTTGAGCTTCGCAATTTCACCGATTCATTCCCCGACGATCGCTATCTGGCACCATCATTGTTGACCGCTTTGCGTCGCAAGCTAATCACGACGCTGGAGAGTGCCGCTAGAGCCTCTTACCAATACACATATCGCCGCAAGGAGGATCCCTACGCGACATTCCCATATAAGACACTGATGTATTCAGATAATGTGGCTAATAAGCTATCTGAATCCTTCTATCTATCTCACGGAGTGGAAGTTATGGATAAAGCATTGGAGGTGTCGGGAGAGAAGCATAGGGGTATGGTTATCATGACCTGCCGCCACTGTATATTGCGCGAAATAGGAGCCTGTCTGAAAAAGAAAACCCCGAAATATAAGCTACCTTTGACCCTCTCTTCAGGTCAATATAAGTTTGAATTAAGGTTCAATTGCAAA
>CAZLJS010000092.1:0-6537 GCA_964559895.1 uncultured Sangeribacter sp. | reverse complement strand
TCTCGGGATGCACCTCCATGAAGTCTGTTTCTATCACCCTATCCACTTTCATTAGCGTTAGCACTGCCTTGTCCTTCTGGTGAGTCATTAGGTCACCCTGCTTAGCCAAACGCATGGTATAGATGCTGTAAGGCTCAAAGACGCGAATGGTGCCGTAGGAGATAGTGGATACTATCAGCAAGGGTAGGAAGAGGTTGTAGCCACCGGTCATCTCGGCGGTAAGGAAGATGCCCATCAATGGTGCGTGCATCACTCCCGACATCACTCCTGCCATGCCCATGAGCGTGAAGTTCTTGTTGGATAGAGCTATATCGAAGGGTAGATTATTTACCACAAAAGCGAAAAGGAAGCCACTGAGAGCGCCAACGAACAGTGATGGTGCGAAGGTACCACCCACACCACCGGCACCATTTGTGGCCGATGTAGCGAACGCTTTTGTCAGCACCACCATAGCGATAAAGAGCGCCAGGAACCATACTGAATCCTTGTCGAGGTAGAAGAACGTTCCGTCTAGGATTGAGGTATAGTTGCCCTCCAGCAATAGGTTGATAGTGTTGTAACCCTCACCATAAAGCGGCGGGAATAGGAATATCAGCAATGCCAATATCACACCACCGAGACATATCTTAATCGGTCTGGATTTAATCTTGCGGAAGACACCCTCCATGAAATTTATGGCACGTGTGAAGTAGAGCGACACAAAACCGGTGAAGACACCCAGCATAAGGGTGAATGGTATCTTGGCAGTCACAAAGGGTTCACTCTGTGAGAAGAAGAACTCGGCGCTATACCCCTCCATGAGGTAAGCCACAGTGGCTCCGGCGATAGAGGAGATTAGCAATGGCATCACAGTCAGTCCGGTGAGGTCTATCATCAGCACCTCAAGGGTGAAAAGCATACCTGCAATAGGGGCTCTAAAGACGCCTGCGATACCGGCTGCTGCGCCACAACCCACCAATATCATCAGCACCCTAGGGGATAGTCGGAAGGCTTGTCCTATATTAGAACCGATAGCCGCACCGGTGAAGACGATAGGGCCCTCGGCTCCGACAGATCCACCAAATCCGATAGTCACGGAGGATGCTATCAGCGGGGTGTAGATATTGCGTGTTTTTAGTCGGGATTTGCGGCGTGAGATGGCATATAGCACTTTGGTGACACCATGGCTGATGTTGTCCTTTGCTATATAATTGATAAATATGGTAACCAGCAGGATGCCAATCACCGGATATATGAGATATAAATAGTTGGCTGTAGTGGTGCTTAGGTGGGCTGTCAACGCGTGTGAAATGATATGAATAAGATATTTCAGCAACTGCGCAGCCAAACCACATAGCACGCCTACTACTAGCGACAATAACAACAAGAATGTCTTCTCTTTGATATGTCTGTCGCGCCAAGTGACTATTTTCATCCATTGGTCTGTGAACCAATTGTGTCTTTCTGTATATGCCAAAGCCTTTTATCTTTAAAACTTAAATACCTTTACCTGTTATGACGGTTTTTATCGTAAAAATCAATATTTTGAGGTCCATAGTAAGCGACATATTGCTTAGATACAGCAGATCATACTTGCTTCTCTCCACCATCTCGGGCACCGATTGGGCATATCCAAATTTAACCATACCCCAAGAAGTGATGCCGGGACGCACTTGGTGAAGAAGGGTATAATAAGGGGCCTCCTTGACAATCAAGTTGATATAATAGGGGCGCTCGGGGCGCGGTCCTACCAATGCCATGTCACCTTTTATAACGTTCCAGAACTGTGGTAGTTCGTCAATTCTGTATTTTCTCATAAATTTTCCCACTTTTGTGATGCGGCTGTCTGTTTCCGACGACAACATCGGCGTGGTGGTCTCCGCATCCTTACACATGGAGCGGAACTTATATATCGCAAACAGTTTGCGCCTATACCCTACTCTATACTGTTTGTAAAAGATAGGGCCGTGGGAGTCCAGCTTTATGGCAAACGCGATAAACAGAAACGGGATAGCCAGCAGCAACAGTGCCACCAAAGAAACCACGAAGTCTGTGAAGCGCTTGATATTCTTCGACGACTCGCTCATGGTAGGCGTGGATATATCTATCATCGGCTCACCATAGACATCTGCGGTGCGGATAGCAGCACTGAGATGGGTGAAGTTCTCCACCGCCACCTTTAACGTCACATCCAGGTCAAAGAGCTGATTGACAATAGATAGCACTTTCTTCTCATCATTATCTTCCAATGCTATCACTATCTGAGATATATGGTTGTCGGCGATAGCTTGTGGCAACTCGGGGATGGTATAAATTCTATGACTATCCTTGACGTTTGTCTCACCGGCGACTTTGACAAATCCCACTGTGTGGTATCCATAGATAGACTGCGATTTTGCCAATTTATCGGCTAAGATACGTGCTTTCTTGGAGTTGCCGACGATGATAGTGTTGAATTGCCATTTTCTGGTGAGTATCATCTTGAAAGTATAGGTGGTGATGATATATCGCCCTATGTATGGCACGAGGAGAAAGAGTCCAAAGAGCACCAACACCAATTCGTAGTGCTCGGTCTTTTGAATAGAGGTCTCGTTGACCAGCAATCCAAGATATATGATGGCTGTGTTGATTACCGAGGATGTGAATGTCTGTATGAGCGAATGGATTCGGGAACGCACAAATGGATTGTTGTAATATCCTGAAAGCCAATACACAAACATCATTAACAATGGTATCAACAATTGCTCCCAAAGCAACTTCGTGTTGAGAAGATAGTCACTCACAGAGCCTGCCCCAAATTCTGCGTCTATAAGATGGAAACGGCAGATATTGAAGCAGCAAAAAGCGATATTAGTGGTCACAAAGTCAGTGACTATATATTTTAATCGCTGAAGAGTGGTAGAGATCATTATCGAATAATCTTTATAACTCCACCCTCCGACACTTTGATGATGTGAGAAGGCATATGCTCTGAGGCATCCTCTTGACCGGAAGCCACCACGTAAGCGACGCTATTCTTCACATTCTCTGATATCTGGGAGAAGTTGGCGGGGGTTATTTCCCCTGCCATATTTGCTGAGGTAGAGATAATTGGTTTGCCAAAGCGGCGACAAAGCTCCTTGGAGAATGCTTCGGAGGTGACTCTTATACCTATTGAGCCGTCCTCGTTTTGCACACCGTCAGCGAAGCCTTTTCCTTTGTCGAAGATGACGGTCAGCGGCTCCGTGGCTGAGTCTATGAGGTCATAAGCTATATCGGGCACTGTATCCACGTAGCGCTCCAGTGTGGCTACGGAATCCACCAATACCAACATTGCCTTGCCGGCAGCGCGACCCTTGAGCTTGCGCAGCTTCTCCACAGCATCGTTGCTGGTGGCGTCGCAACCAAGGCCCCACACGGTGTCGGTGGGATATAGTATTACGTCGCCGTTGCGTAGTGCGGCCAATGCGTCTTGGATATCTTGTTTATCAATCATAATTTTCAATTTAGCATTTATATATTAACGTCGTCAATAGTGCAATTCGTATTCTACACGTCTGAGGGCATGCGCCAATCGCCGCGTGGCGAGAAGCATACACTTCCCACTTTGGGTCCATCGGGCATACATGAGCGTTTGAATTGTTGACTATAGAAACGGCGCATAAACGTTCTCAACCATTTCTCTATAACATCATCTGGATACTCTCCGGCGAAGGCTTGCAGTGCCAATCGATAGATCTTGTTTGGCGAGTACCCGTGACGTATATAGTTGTAAATAAAGAAGTCATGCAGTTCATACGGGCCCACCAGGTCCTCGGTCTTTTGCACGATATTGTCGTTGCTATCGGCAGGAATAAGCTCGGGGCTGACAGGGGTGTCGAGCACATCGAGCAATGCCAATTTAAGGTCCTCATCGGTGGCTACATCTACAAACCATTTCACCAGATGGCGCACCAGCGTTTTGGGGATGGAACCGTTGACGCCATACATCGACATATGGTCGCCGTTGTAAGTGCACCAGCCAAGCGCCAGCTCCGATAGGTCTCCGGTGCCGATGACGATGCCGCCTACTTTATTGGCGTAGTCCATCAGGATTTGGGTTCTTTCGCGAGCTTGTGCATTCTCATAAGTGGCGTCATGGATCTCTTCGGAGTGGTCTATATCCTTGAGGTGCTGTCTTGCGGCTTCTGCTATGGATATCTCCAATGCGGTGACGCCGAGCTGACGCATCAGTGTGTCGGCATTGGTCTTTGTCCTGGATGTGGTGCCAAAGCCGGGCATGGTGATGGCGTAGATATTCGTTCTGGGCAGCTTCAATCTGTCGAAAGCCTCCACTGTGACCAACAACGCCAATGTGGAATCCAGACCACCGCTTATGCCTATCACGGCTTTAGCGTTGCCAAGATGTGCCAAACGGCGTTTCAAGCCCTCAGACTGGATATTGATAATCTCACGGCATCGGGCATCGCGCTGCTCCTCCCCTTCCGGCACAAACGGATATCGTTTGATGGGACGAAGGAGATGATTATTGACATCTACGGTCAACCGCTCGTCGTAGTTTGGCATAGCCAGCTCTATCTCCAAGTATTCTCTATCGTTAGCATAGCTGCAATCGGCAAAGGAGTTTGCCACGGAACGCTCTCTGTCAAGGAGTTGCAAATCCACGTCAGCCAATACTATTTGCGAATCGGCTGCGAATCGCTGCGATTGGCCCAGCACTTTTCCGTTCTCGCAAATCACTGCATTGCCTGAGAAAACGAGGTCTGTGGAGGACTCTCCAAATCCTGCGGAGCTATACATGTATGCAGCGCGCAATCGTGCTGACTGCTGCTTGATGAGGTCTAGGAGGTATGCGTTCTTCCCTACTACTTCGTTGGTGGCAGATAGATTGAGGATGAGATTGGCACCTTTGAGCGCGGCATAGGATGATGGCGGGATAGGTACCCATAAATCTTCGCAAATCTCAATGGCAAATGTGGCTGCGCCTTTACGGAACAACAGATCCACGCCAAAGGGAATCTCCTCGTTGCCAACCTTGAGCGTTTTGCCCACGAGTGAAGCTCCGGAGGTGAACCAACGTTTCTCGTAATATTCACCGTAATTAGGGAGGAATGATTTAGGGACGATGCCGGATATGGCGCCGTTATCCACCACTGCGGCACAGTTGTAGAGTGCGCCTTGATACAACAATGGGAGTCCTACCACGATGGTTATTCTGCGAGCCACGTCGCTGTTGGCTATACGTTTCAGTCCATCTATGCAGTCCTCTCTCAGCTTGCACTGGTGAAAGAGGTCGGCACAGGTATATGCCGACAAGGAAAGCTCGGGGAATACCACTATTGAGGCGCCCTGAGACTCCGCTTGTTCCGACAATTGTATTATTGCATCGCAGTTGTATGCCACGTCGGCAATTTTTACTCTTGGGATGGCCGATGCTATGCGTAGATAGCCATCAGTTCTCATCATTGAGCTCCATGTCAGAGACAGAGCCGACGCATTGTTATCTAAATCATTTATCATTGCTAGCTATTTATTAACGCAAATTTAGCAAAAATCCCGCAATTGTCATAGGGATATATTAAAATATAAGTGCAAAAATTCTATGAATTTCCGCACTTACTTGTTTCATCTGTTTTCCATACAAGATGATGACCTTATAAGTTATTCTATATCAAGGTTAACCGAACTTGGATATTTTACGCAATAGTTGTTCGTTGATAATCTTAATACGTCTGCCATCGACCACCAGGAGCTTCTCGTTGACGAAGCTGGTGAGGGTGCGGATAGCGTTGGATGTCGTCATATTTGAGAGACTAGCCAAGTCCTCACGGCTCATATAAATCTTGAGCGTGGCATCGTCATCTTCCAAGCCATAGCTGTCGGCGAGGGCAAGAATAGCTTCTGCCAATCGTCCGCGGATATGCTTCTGTGTGAGGTTGACGATTTTGGTGTCTGAGCCTCCGAGATTGCGAGATAGCTCATAGATGAAAAACATGGCAATCTCTTGATTGTTTCGGATAAGGGTTTCGATAACACTCAGAGGGATTGAACCTAAAGTTGACACTTCAAACGCGGAGGCGCTGGAGACATAGCTTTCTTTGGCAAAATAAGCCCTATAGCCAAAAAATTGCACAGGACGATGCAAGCGCAGAATCTGCATTCTGTCGCAAATACCGTTCTTATACTTTTTTACCTTACCTTTCAGTAAACACCACAAATATTCGGGTTCGTCACCTTCAGAATAAATCAACTGGTTCTTTTTAAAAGTATGTACTTTAAAATTGGCAGCTACATATCGCTTCTCTGAGTGACTCAGCAAGGGCCAAATATCACCGAGGTCGTTACTGATAATATGCTTTAAAATACTTTTTTTAATCACAATATTAGGATATTGAAAAAACTGCTACAAAACAGAGTTTATGCTCAATAGCACGTCATATGTTTTAAAACACAAATTTACAACATAATTTTAAAACACACAAATAAAGAGGGATAAAAAAATCGGCCAGACGCGAAAATGCATCTGACCGATAGCTCCTTAAGAGTTATTGTTTACGCAAGAACTGCGAAGAAAATCAA
>CAZLJS010000091.1:0-6542 GCA_964559895.1 uncultured Sangeribacter sp. | reverse complement strand
AAAAAAAGGATGCGCCTCATCAGCGCATCCTGTATATACTTCTGTCTAGAAAAAGACTTCTATCTTTCTGTTAGAAAGTGAAGATCACACGACCTTGTACTGCGTGTACGTTTTTGTCGTAAACGAGTTTGTCGCGGTCGAGACGGCTATAGGTGTAGTCAGCCATCACTTTCACGTATTTGTTGAAAGAGTAGTTGAGACCTACAGTAGCGGAGTAAACGTTACCACCACCGACGCTGCTGGAAGCGTAGGGCCAGTCCTCTACGTATCCTGAGGGATAGTATTGGTCACGACCTGCGGAGTAGTACTCACCGTCGTTGATGTCGTTAAGACCGGTGTAGTTGAAACGAGCTACTACCTCAAGGGCTTTGCCATCGAGACCACCCATCACAGCGTCGCTGTTGTGGTATTTGTAGTCAGGACCAAAGATCTTGTAACCAGCCTCGATGTAAGCACCGTGGAAGTTGTTGCTGCGGATAGGATTGGCAGCAGACCATGCCTCTAGTGAACCCCAACCATCGATGTTGTCTTGAGCGTCGATGAAGAGTGAGTATGTGTCGCGTTTTTTAGTAACGTGTTTGTAAAGGTATTCACCGCGAACGAAGAAGTTCTTGTTGTTGTAGTGGAACTCAGCGCCGAGGTTGAGGACATTGTTAGCCCAGTCGAGGTCAGTGCTGATGAAGTCCTCGGTGTCGTCAACGAAAGTTTCGAGAGATTGACCGAGGTGAAGAGTCTTCTTCATAGTGTTTTTATATACTTCGCCACCGCTGAGGTGTGAGAAGCGAGCGTTGATACCGAAGTGGAAGGTCTCACCACCCTCGTTGAGGGGACGATACAACCAACGACCACTTACAGAAACGCCGTTGAAGCCTGCTGCTTGGCTGTTGTAAGCGTTGTCGGCAAATACGCCTTGGTTGGCAAACCAGTTCTTGTTCTCAAATTTGTAGGTAACGCCAAGCTGACGGCCCTCAGAGAGAGCGTTGACGGAACCCGGGCGTGAGATGAAGTGGTAGCTACCGAGAGAGATGTTGCGCGCCATAGATGTGGGATCTACGAAGTAACCGGCTTTGATGGATTGGTGGTTGAGGTTCTCACCTGTCTTCCAGTTGTACTGCAAGAAGATGTTTTTCTGTTGGAATTTACCCTCGCCGAAACCGAAGTCAGCGTAGAAATACCAATCTTTGAAAGTCATAGAAGTGCGGATGCGAGCATCAGTGAGAGACGCGCCGGATTTCATGGGGGTGAAATCGGTGTGATAGTAAGCCACGTCGGCCATCATGCGGGCACCTACGGTGAAGTGCAAATCCTCTTTCTTATTGTCAATGCTGATACCGGGATCTGTATCGAAGTCTTGCGCGGAAGCCGCCAAGAAGCAAGTAGCCAATACCGGCAATAATATATATTTTTTCATTTCTGTGTCTTTAAATTTAGATGGTTATGAAATAATTACACTCACTAATTTATTAGTAACCAAGTCTTTCGAGAGTCTCAACAGCGTCGGGAACTACAGAAGGAGCTTGAGAGTTGTCGTAGGTCTGACCGGAGTGGAATGGGTTGGGAAGGCTGCTGTTGCAACGGAAACCATTCTCGATCATATAGCGGAGCGACATCTCGGAGCGGTTTGTGAAGAAACCATCCATATAGACAGGAAGAGAAGTAGAGCCGCTGAAGGTGGTGTATTGAGTGGCGGGCACAGTGATGCGGAGAAGGTCGTCAAACTCAGTCTCGCTGCCGTAGTTGTAGAGACCCATGTATTTAGCCATCTGAGCGTAGGAGTCAAATGAGTAAGGATGGTTGATCATACCTGAACGGCGGATGATGTATGCTTGCCAGGGGCAGTTCATCTCGGGATAGTTGTTGGGAGCGCCGGAGATAGCGGGGCCCATGATGTGAGCACCGTAGTCGAGCGACATCTTGATGAAGTCGGCGTAACCTGTGGGGGTAGCGTAGTTCAAGTCGGTAGCGTAGTTGTCGCCGGTCCAGAGAAGGTAGCACATGGGCACTTTGCCATTGAATACGCCGTAAGCGCGACGAAGAGCGTCGAGGGAGAATGTTTGGAGGATAACTTTACCGTTGGTGTTACCTACGTTGACTTTGCCGCTCTTGTAGAAGGCAGTCTCAGTGGCAGGTTTCTCGATGATGTTCCAGCCACATTCAGTAAGAACGTCATAAACGCGTTGCTCCATATCTTTGGGGTTCAACCAAGACTCTTTGAACTCGATGTAAACACCGGGGCGGTTGCCTGTGTCTTGGGGGTCAGCCACGTAAGCGTTGGCGAAGTCATACTCTACGAAGTCCATATATTTAGCCTGGCAAGTCTTAGTGGCTTTATATATCTCCTCGAGGGTCATGTCTTTGTATTGTGATTTGATAGTACGAGTGAGCACACGTTCGCCGTTAGCGTCGCGTTTGAGCATCTTACCTTCAGCGTAAGCGATCTGGTCTTGGAGAGCAGATACGTATTGGTGTTTGGAGGCGAAGGCGGGACGTGCTTGCTCAAGGCTGGTCTCGTTGAACCAAGAACCGGCGTCGAGTTGGCAAAGCTCCTCGTAGTAGTAAGACATAGTGTAGTAGGGACGGAAGTCAGCTACGTCGCGGTTGTACTGAGCGTCGATGTCGGCCTCAGAGAAGTGTTGTGAACCGTCGGCGTTTTTGAAGCTGCGGTAGAAGTCTTTACGGGAAGCGGGTACGTACTCGCTGAATACATTCTCAATGTTGGTGGTACGTTTCAAGTTCTCGTCGTGGTTGGCGAGGACAACGCCATCTTTGGTGGCTTGCATATCGCTCTCGAGGTAGTCAGCGCCCATCTCGCGAGCCCAACGCCATGCAGACTCTGTCTCCTCCGGTGCCCAGTATGTGGAGCCACGGTGTGCAATTACTGCATACAAGGGCACGTAGTCGCGCACTTTTGCCATTTCCTCGGAAATAACTTGTACATCAACGCGTTTTGCGTCCTCTTTTTCATTGGTAAATTCCTGATTTTCACATGATGTGAGTGCTACCGTTCCAATAGCGATTGCAAGGGTAGGCTTCAGCAAATGTTTAAACATAGATGTTATCAGTTAAAATTATACTAGATATTTGGTTATTTGTTTTTCTTTACAAGGTATTGCTCCTCTTTGTATGTCACGCCCATGAAGACGATGGAGAGCAGACATGCTATCAGCAACAGCACGAAGGTCATCTCCCAGCCGAAGTGGTCGGCTACGTAACCGAGCAGGGTGTTGGCCAAGATGGCGGTACCGAAGAAGTATCCGAAGAATCCGGTGAGGCCTGCGGCTGTGCCGGCTGCGTTCTTCGGCGCGAGGTCTAGCGCTTGTACGCCTATCAACATCACCGGTCCGTAGATGAAGAAGCCGATGCCGATCAGGGCGATGATTACCACTGTGAGGTTGTCCATGAATGCCCAGTAGAGGCCGATGAATACTGCCACGATGGCCATGAATATCATGGTGGGCAACGCACGGCGTCCGTGGAACACTTTGTCGCTCAACCAGCCGCAGATCAGTGTGCCCGGGATGGCGGCGAACTCATAGGCGAAGTATGCCCAGCCTGCATCCTCGAGGTTGATGCCTTTGGCGGTCAACAGGGTCGGCGCCCAGTCCAAACAGCCGTAACGTACCATATATACGAAGGCGTTGGAGATGGCGATGAACCAGAGGAACTTGTTGTTGAAGACGTATTTGAAGAAGATATCTTTTGTGGAAAGGGTCTCTTCTGATTTTGCGCTGTAGTTTTTGGGGTAATCGTTGCGGTATTTCTCGATGGAGGGGAGGCCGCAGGATTGCGGGGTGTCGCGGATTAAGCAGTAGGCGATGATTGCCACCAGGATGGCTACCGCGGCGGGGAAGAGGAACGTTCCGGCGAGGAAGTAGAACTGCTCGTTGGCTCCGTAGAACCAGGAGCCGAACCAAGTGGCGCCATACACTGCCATCGGGCCTACGAGGGCACCGCCGACGTTGTGTGCACAGTTCCAGATTGACATCTTTGTGCCGCGCTCGTTCTGGGAGAACCAGTGGGTCATGACTCTTCCGCACGGAGGCCAGCCCATACCGTTGAACCAGCCTACTAGGAAGTTCAACACGCCCATCAAGATGATGGCGAGATTTTTGTGCTCCGCACCAAGGAATTGGATGGGCACGATCATAAACATCATTGAGATGGCTGCAAGCACCAAGCCTAACGGCAAGAATTTGCGCGCGTCGCTACGGTCGGATACCGAGCCCATAAGGAATTTTGAGAGGGCGTAAGCCACGGCGTTCATGGCTAATACGGTACCTAACTCACCTTTGGTGAAGCCCAGCGGCTCGAGCATCGGTATCGCCATGGAGAAATTCTTTCTAACAATGTAGAAAGCGGCGTAACCGATAAACGCACCTAAGAATACTTGAAGACGCAAGCTTGAATAGCGCTTGCCAACATTTCCATCAGTCTGCTCCGGCTTATGTGCGGGAGGGGCTAAAAAACTACTCATGGTTGGAAGTTCTTTTTTTAGT
Source organism: uncultured Sangeribacter sp. (assembly GCA_964559895.1). GTDB lineage: Bacteria > Bacteroidota > Bacteroidia > Bacteroidales > Muribaculaceae > Lepagella. Next base: position 2,046 of record CAZLJS010000091.1, on the reverse strand, counting down.
ATTAAAAATGTTAAAGTTTTATGTATTAATTCCTGTAATGTGCACAAAGATAATACGTTTCTTTCGATATCTCCAAATTTTTAACAAAAAAAATTTCATAACAAAACTAAATATTACCTTTAGAAAAATGAAATGTTACTTTTTAACAAAATGAATCTCAAAGAGAAAGCCGATTGGATTCACTGGTAAATAAGGGGAATTCAGGGGTAAATTTGAGGTGATATTTTTGTGCGGTGAAAAAGTTAGGCGTCTTATCCCCCGTTGTCTGAAATTTTTTTTGTACTTTTGGCTAAAACTTAAAATCCCTACATGGAATAATGAGAAAAATAATCCTTAGTATCGCCGCGGCGCTGGGCCTGAGTATGTCGGGCTACGCCGCTACTGCCGACTATCATGTGTCGCCCCTCCCCGCCTCTATCACCGTCGCTGACGAGGTGGCGCCCTTCATCTTGAACGAATCGGTCACTATCTGTTACCCCACAGGCGACAGTGCCCAGATGCGCAACGCTCAGTTGCTCCACGACTATATCCTCGAGCAGACAGGCCTCGACCTCGCCATCAAGGATAAGCGCGGCAAATACTGCATCATGCTGGAGGATCGTCTCCACTCCACCAACGCGGAGGCTTATACCCTCAACGTGGGTCCCCGCCAGATCATCATCAACGGTGCCACCGCGGCAGGTACCTTCTATGGTATCCAGACGTTGCGCAAGGCTATCGGCAACGGTGCCACGGAGCTGCCTGCGTGCAATATCAGCGATGAGCCGCGTTTCGGCTACCGCGGTATGCTCCTCGACGTTAGCCGCCATTTCTTCACTGCCGACGAGGTGAAAAGCTATATCGACATCCTCGCCATGCACAACGTCAACCGTCTCCACTGGCACCTCACCGACGACCAGGGCTGGCGCCTCGAGATTAAGAGCCATCCGGAGCTTGCCACAGAGGGGCAATGGCGCCAAAAGACGGTGCTGCTGAAGAACTGGGGCACCTTTGACAATAAGCCCTATGGCGGTGCCTACACGCAGGAGGAAGTAAAGGAGATAATCCGTTATGCTGCTGAAAGATACATCACCATCATCCCCGAAATCGACCTTCCGGGACATATGCAGGCAGCGCTGCACTGCTATCCCAACCTAGGTTGCACCGGCGGTCCCTACGACGTATGGCCCACATGGGGCGTTAGCGACGACGTGCTGTGCATAGGCAACGACGACACCTTCTCTTTCCTTGAGGATGTGCTGCGTGAGGTGGTGGAGCTCTTCCCATCAGAATATATACATATAGGTGGCGACGAGTGCCCCAAGACCCGCTGGAAAGAGTGCGCCAAATGTCAGGCTCGCATTAAGGAGCTGGGCATCAAGGGTGATGACAACCATAGCGCCGAGGAATACCTGCAGAGCTACGTCATCAAACGTATGGAGAAATTTATCAACGGCTTCGGTCGTCGCATCATCGGTTGGGACGAGATCCTGGAGGGTGGCGTGAGCCCCACAGCTACGGTGATGTCGTGGCGCGGTGAGGCAGGTGGTCGCAAGGCGTCGGCGATGGGCAACGACGTGATAATGGTGCCCTACGACTGCTGCTACTTCGACTATTACCAGGCTAAAGACACCGACCACGAGCCGTTCGCCATCGGTGGATACATCCCCTTGAGCAAGGTCTATGCCTATAACCCCGCCTCAGACGATATGACGGCGGAGCAACGCAAACATATCCTTGGTCTTCAGGCTAACCTCTGGACGGAGTATGTCTCCACTCTGAGCCATGCAGAATATATGCTGTTGCCGCGTCTCACGGCGCTCTGCGAGGTGCAGTGGTGCCAGCCCGACACGAAGGACTACACCACCTTCCTGCAGCGCCTGGACCGCATGGAGCAGCTATATGGCTTCTACGGCATCAACTACTGCAAGACCCGCGAATAACGGCGCGGCTATTGCCGTTCACAAGCAGATACAATTAATGGGAGTCCTCCCGGATTCCCATTAATTGCTTTAAAAACGTAATAATCGCATTGTGAAACGAAACCCTGCAATTACTACATCAACG
>CAZLJS010000090.1:0-6546 GCA_964559895.1 uncultured Sangeribacter sp. | reverse complement strand
GCTGTTATGCTCCTTATTTCGCCATTAGCTCGGCTAGGATATCGTAGAATTTGGGATCCTCACCGACTACTATTTTGTAAATCTTACCCTCCGGGTCGATGATGACCTTGGTCGGGAAGCCTTGCACGCCATAAGCCTGGTAGATGCTGTCTTGATTGTTATAGACATGCACCCACGGCAACTTGTATTTGGCTACCGCGGCGCGCCATGCTTCGTCGCTGTCGTTGCAATCCACGCCCACGATTTCCAACTTGTCTTTATACTGCTCATAGGCCTCTTTCATGCGCGGCATACCTTTGATGCACCAGCCACACCAGGAGCCCCAGAAGTCCAAAATCACCCATTTACCGCGGAAATCTGATAGGCTCACATCCTTGCCGTCTAGACCGGGAAGTGTAAAGTTGGGTGCCTCCACATGATTCTCCTCCATGCTGCGCTGACGAGCCTCCTCGGCGAGTTGCTCCTGCACATATTTGAGGTTGCGCTGCATGAGGGGATAGATGATACTAGCCTTAGCCTTATCGCCAAGTTTAGCAGCATAATCCACAAATTCCTGGCCATCGAGGTTCATCACGGCGAATACGGAGCCCTCGTTGTCGGGATTCTGCTCTATATATTTCTTAAGAGTGTCGTTGTATTCGTCGATAATAGCCTCCATTCTCGCCTCGTCGCCGGACATGCGCACTTCGGCATACTCCTTTTCCAAGGCGTTGAGCGGTGCTGAGAGCGCCTCTATCTGGTCCATGAGCGGTGTGCCCGACGCTACCACGCTGTTATCGTCAGCGAAGTTCACGACGAGGTTCTCGCCCGGTGCCGCATAGATGCTACCTAAGCGGGCGTCATCTACATATAGATAGATGCGTGAGGGAGCGGTGGGTGCCGACAACGTGAAGGATGGAGCAGCGATAACGATGCTATCCTCGACGCTCTTAATGATGCGGCTCTTGGCAGCCACGATGTCATCTATAGTGGAGGTAACAGCCACAAACTGTTTACCCTTATAAGAATCGGGTACGTTGACTTTGATATCTGCGTGAGCAGCGACGGCCATCGTCATTGCCGCGCACAGCATAATAGAGATTTTCTTCATTTCTTGTGTTGTTTATATGTTACGGCAAAGTTAACAATATCATGTAATACCAACAAATTTTGCGATGAAATGTATTATATATAAAATAGAAAGAGCCGTCCCCTCCAAACGGGACAGCTCATTCTACTTATACAGTGTTCTTTCTATTTCGATTTAAGGGTAGAGGGATTATTTATCTTCCTCTTCATTCTCTTCGTTCTGAAGAGCAGCGTAGTCATCTACGTTGGCAACCACCAGGCGCTCATACTCACGCAGACCGGTACCGGCGGGGATAAGGTGACCGCAGATCACATTCTCCTTCATGCCCTCGAGGGTATCAACTTTACCGTTGATAGCGGCTTCGTTGAGGACCTTGGTAGTTTCCTGGAAGGAAGCTGCCGACATGAATGAAGAAGTCTGAAGGGCGGCACGAGTGATACCTTGCAGGATCTGCTCTGAAGTGGCGGGCACGGCGTCGCGCACGGTCACTGTCTTGAGGTCCTTGCGTTTCAAGGTAGAGTTCTCGTCGCGTAGCTTCTTAGCAGTGACGATCTGACCGGGGCGCAATGTCTGGCTATCGCCGGCATCTACTACCACCTTCTTGTCGAAGATGCGGTCGTTCTCGTCGTGGAAGTCACGTTTATCGACTATCTGTTGCTCAAGGAAACGGGTGTCGCCCGGATCGAGGATAGTGACTTTGCGCATCATCTGGCGGACGATAACCTCAAAGTGCTTATCGTTGATCTTCACACCCTGCATACGATACACATCCTGTACCTCATTAACGATATACTCTTGCACGGCTGTTGGGCCTTTGATGTTAAGGATATCTGAGGGAGTGATGGCGCCGTCTGACAAGGGGCTACCGGCACGTACATAGTCGTTCTCTTGAACGAGGATCTGGCGGGATAATGGCACGAGGTATTTCTTCTCTTCACCAAGACGTGAGATAACGGATATTTCGCGGTTACCACGTTTGATTTTGCCAAATTTAACTTCACCATTGATTTCGCTGACAACGGCGGGGTTCGACGGGTTACGTGCCTCAAAGAGCTCGGTAACACGGGGAAGACCACCGGTGATATCACCTGCGGAACCTGCTGCGCGAGGTATCTTAACGAATACCTTACCGGGAGTAAGTTCCTCGTTGTCTTCGATGAGAAGGTGGGCGCCTACAGGGAGTGAGTAAGTGCGGATGATGTTGCCCTCGGCGTCGATAACTTGTGCGGCAGGCACTTTGGTTCGATCCTTGGACTCGATCATGATCTTCTCACGCAAGCCTGTGGCTTCATCCATCTCAACGCGGTAGGTGACGCCCTCTTCTACGTTTTCGAAGCGTACCTTACCGGTCTCTTCGCTGACGATAACGGCGTTGAAGGGGTCCCATTCGCAGATCATATCGCCCTTCTTAACTTCATCACCGGGGAGGAAGTAGAGTTTAGAACCGTAGGGGATATTGGCGTTGGTGAGGATAGACTTGGTGACGGGGTCAACGATACGCATCTCAGCCATACGACCTACTACGATGTAAGTGGTCTTGCCGTTAGCGTTTTCGTTGCCTTCCTCGTTGTCAAGTTGTACAGTACGGAGCTCATCGATTTCGAGGATACCGTCGTGGCGGGCGGTGACATCCTTGACAGCGGCGACGTTACCTGCGACACCACCGACGTGGAATGTACGGAGGGTAAGCTGAGTACCCGGCTCACCGATAGACTGAGCGGCGATGACACCGACAGCCTCACCTTTCTGTACCATGCGGTGAGTAGCGAGGTTGCGTCCGTAGCACTTAGCGCAGACACCTTTCTTGCTCTCACAGGTGAGTACGGAGCGGATTTCCACTTTCTCTATACCTGCTTCCTCGATCTTAGCGACAGCGGGCTCGGTGATCTCGTTGCCGGCTGCTACGATAAGTTCGTCTGTTTTGGGGTTGTATATATCGTGTAGTGACACGCGGCCGAGGATACGCTCGCCCAGTGTGGCCACTACCTCTTCGTTGTTTTTAATCTCGGTGCACTCCAAGCCGCGCAATGTGCCGCAGTCCTCCTCGTTGATAATCACGTCGTGTGCCACATCGACAAGACGACGGGTGAGGTATCCTGCATCGGCGGTCTTAAGCGCGGTATCGGCAAGACCTTTACGGGCACCGTGGGTGGAGATGAAGTACTCCAACACCGACAGACCCTCTTTAAAGTTAGCCAAGATAGGGTTCTCGATGATCTGACCACCTTCGGCACCACTCTTCTGCGGTTTGGCCATAAGACCACGCATACCTGAGAGCTGACGGATCTGGTCACGGCTACCACGGGCTCCTGAGTCAAGCATCATATATACTGAGTTGAAGCCTTGTTGGTCCTCTTCCATCTGTTTCATCAAGGTGTTGGCGAGGCGGGTGTTGACGTGTGTCCAGATATCAATCACCTGGTTGTAACGCTCGTTACCGGTGATAAGACCCATCTGGTAGTTCATCATCACCTCTTCTACCTGAGCGTAACCCTCGTTGACATACTCCTCTTTCTCTTTCGGGATGATGACGTCACCAAGGTTGAACGACAAGCCGCCCTTGAACGCCATGTGGTAACCGAGTTTCTTGATATCATCAAGGAACTGAGCTGAGCGAGTCACACCGCAAGTTTTGATAACCTTGCTGATGATGCCGCGGAGTGATTTCTTAGAGATGATCTCGTTGAGGTAACCGATCTCTTTAGGTACGAACTGGTTGAAGAGCACGCGACCTACAGAGGTGTTCTCAAGGCGTACTTTCACGTAGTTGCCCTGCTCGTCGATGGTATCTACTACCACGGTGACGGGAGCGTGAAGAGTGACGCGGCCCTCGTTGTAAGCGATCTCTGCCTCTTCAGGACCGTAGAATACGGTGCCTTCACCTTTGTCGCCCTTGCGGAGCTTGGTGATATAGTAAAGACCGAGCACCATGTCCTGTGAAGGAGCGGTGATAGGTGCGCCGTTGGCGGGGTTAAGGATGTTGTGGGCACCGAGCATCAGAAGCTGAGCCTCGAGCACTGCCTCGTTGCCGAGGGGGAGGTGCACTGCCATCTGGTCACCATCGAAGTCGGCGTTGAACGCTGTACATGCCAATGGGTGCAATTGGATAGCTTTACCCTCAATCATCTTGGGCTGGAAGGCCTGGATACCCAGACGGTGAAGTGTCGGAGCACGGTTGAGCAATACGGGGTGACCTTTCATCACGTACTCAAGGATATCCCAAACGACGGGTTCCTTGCGGTCCACGATCTTCTTGGCGCTCTTAACTGTCTTCACGATGCCGCGCTCGATGAGCTTGCGGATGATGAATGGTTTGAACAATTCGGCAGCCATGAGTTTGGGGATACCGCACTCGTGCATCTTCAATTCAGGACCTACGACGATAACGGAACGGGCTGAGTAGTCCACACGTTTACCGAGGAGGTTCTGACGGAAACGACCTTGCTTACCTTTCAAGCTATCGGAGAGGGATTTCAGCGGACGGCTGGCATCGCTCTTGACGGCGCTTGATTTGCGAGAGTTGTCGAGCAATGAATCTACGGCCTCTTGGAGGAGACGTTTCTCATTGCGGAGGATGACCTCAGGCGCTTGGATTTCGATAAGTCGTTTCAGACGGTTGTTGCGGATGATAACGCGGCGATAGAGGTCGTTGAGGTCGGAAGTGGCGAAGCGGCCACCATCCAGGGGCACCAACGGACGCAACTCCGGTGGTATCACCGGCACGGCGCGCAGAATCATCCATTCGGGTTTGTTGATGTCGCGTGAAGCGCGGAAGGACTCTACTACCTGGAGGCGTTTGAGGGCTTCTGTCTTACGCTGTTGAGACCCGTCGGTGTTTGCTCTGTGACGGAGCTCAAAGGATAGAGCGTCGAGGTCTATCTCTTGGAGCAGCTGAAGGATGGCTTCAGCACCCATCTTAGCGACAAACTTGTTGGGGTCGTTATTGTCGAGATGTTCCTGCTCTTCGGGCAGTTCATCCATGATTTTGAGGTATTCCTCTTCAGAGAGGAGGTCGAGACGCTGCAAATCCTCTACGGGACCGGGGTTGATAACCACATAGCGCTCGTAGTAAATCACCGCGTCGAGTTTCTTGGAGGGGAGGCCAAGGAGGTAACCGATCTTGTTGGGCAAGGAACGGAAGTACCAGATGTGTGCCACGGGGACTACCAATTCGATATGACCCATGCGCTCTCTACGTACTTTCTTCTCAGTCACCTCGACACCGCAGTTGTTGCAGACGATGCCTTTGTAGCGGATGCGTTTGTACTTACCGCAGTGGCACTCGTAGTCCTTGACAGGGCCGAAGATTTTCTCACAGAAAAGTCCGTCGCGCTCGGGCTTGTAAGTGCGGTAGTTGATGGTTTCGGGTTTCAAAACCTCTCCGCTTGACCTTTCGATAATCTCCTCCGGCGAAGCAAGGCTGATGGTGATTTTTGAAAAGTTGGTCTTTATTTTATTATCTTTTCTAAAAGCCATATTTAGTCTTTTCCTTTTTTGCTAATGTGTGATTAATCTAACGAGATGCTCAATCCTAAACCGCGCAACTCATGCAAGAGTACGTTGAGTGACTCGGGGATGCCGGGTGTGGGCATGGGGTCACCTTTGACGATAGCCTCGTAGGCTTTGCTACGGCCGGCGACGTCATCACTCTTGATAGTAAGAATCTCTTGGAGGATATGTGAAGCGCCGAAAGCCTCGAGCGCCCACACCTCCATCTCTCCGAAGCGCTGGCCACCGAATTGGGCTTTACCGCCAAGAGGTTGTTGGGTGATGAGTGAGTATGGGCCAATGGAGCGGGCGTGCATCTTGTCCTCTACCATGTGTCCTAGTTTAAGCATATAGATGACACCTACGGTAGCGGGCTGGTCGAAACGGTCGCCTGTGCCTCCGTCATAGAGGTAGGTCTTACCGTAGCGGGGTACGCCGGCTTTGTCGGTCCATGCGTTGAGGTCATCAAGGGTAGCGCCGTCGAAGATAGGTGTGGCGAATTTCTCACCAAGCTCTCTACCGGCCCAGCCAAGTACGGTCTCGAAGATCTGTCCGAGGTTCATACGTGAAGGCACACCCAGCGGGTTAAGCACGATGTCGAGCGGGGTACCGTCGGCGAGGAACGGCATGTCTTCTTGACGTACCACGCGTGACACGATACCTTTGTTACCGTGACGACCTGCCATCTTATCACCTACGCCGATTTTACGTTTCTTGGCGATATAGACTTTGGCCATCTGCATGATGCCGCTGGGGAGCTCGTCGCCGATAGTGATGTCAAATTTCTTACGACGGAGTTCGCTGTCGATCTCTTTAGATTTGCGGAGGTAGTTGGTCACCAACTGTGAAACCATGGTGTTGATGCGCTCATCGTTGGTCCAGTTTGCCAAGTTGATAGTCTCGTAGTTGATGCTAGCGAAATTAACGTCGGCAAACGGGGTGCCTTTGGCGATGATGTCAGCACCGATGAAGTCTTTGACTCCTTCAGA
>CAZLJS010000089.1:0-6660 GCA_964559895.1 uncultured Sangeribacter sp. | reverse complement strand
TGCGGCATCATCGCCTCCGTTTCCAGTGGTAATAACACAAAAAAAGGCAAGCCATTGCGGGCTTGCCTTTGATGTATAGTGCAGCGAGTATTAGTTGCTGATGTATTGCGCCATCTTAGTGACGAGACGTGTGAGACGTGCAGTCTGTGCTGCCGACATTTCACCTAAGTCCTTTTCGGCGCGGGTCATCTGGTCTGAGAGCTTGTCATACTCTTCCATCAATGATGTATATTCAGCCAGGGCGGTCATGTCGCCATTGTTTGCCTTCTTATACGCAGATATCAATTTGTTGACTAATCTCTCGTAAGTGTCAAGGTAGGAATTCCAATCAGAAGAGCCTGCGGTGCTATAATCATCGCTTGACATGGAGTCTTCAACGTCGCTGACAAAAGCGTTGCGGTTGTAGCCGTCGAAGTTGATGCCTGCCAGATTGATGCTCTTCATTGATTTGTCGGGAGTGAGCTTAAACTGATACTCATGAGTGCCGGTGACGAAGCGTCCGCTGAAGGTGCCTTTGTCATAGGTGCCATTGTAGTCTCCGGTGCATTTGCCATTGTTGTCAAACTCATCGAGGGTCAAGTTGTCTTTATCCTTGGTGCCTTTGAGGTATAGCAACGCGTTGGGACCCTTGCGGGTATAATAATATGCACCTGTTACGGCGCCCGATGGGTCGATATGAAGTGTCATGCTCACACCATATTGTCCGATAGAGCCCGACATATTGACGTTGATGGGGAATGCCACTGACATATCGGTAATCTTGAACGTCTTGGCTGATTTGAGCAGCTCTTGCATCTCATTCTTGCCTGAGAGCTCTGTGGTGAAGGTGAAATCTTTCTTCTCCCCCTTATCTCTCTTCAAGAATTTCTTAAACTCATCTTTGGCAGTGGAGTTCTTGGAACCGTTGCCCAGCTCAAGCTTAGCAAGTTCCTCCCCTTCACCATCGTAAATGGTCACGTTGGGACCATCGCCAAGGTCGATGTCGTCGTTGTCAACATCTTTAAGCTCCTCGATATCGTTTTCGAGTTTGACGCGGACCTTTATAGAGACCTCGTTATCATTAGATTCAGATACGCTGAGGGCATATTCATCGTCAATGATAGAGATCATCTCATCGTTGTCGCCATCAACTCCATCGGGAGTCACAGTCACCTCGTCGCTATTGTGGCACGCGGTGAAGGCCAGCGCGCACACTGCTCCGAATAGATATTTAGTAACTTTCATACTGAGTGTTGTCTTTTTATGATTTTATCCGGCTATCATAATGTAAATCCACCAAATAGCGTCACCCAAAGCAACGATGCCACACCAACGTGTAAAGGAACCTTTTTTGCGTAGATATGGTACAATGAAAGTTACAATGAAGATGATGAAGCAAAGAGCTATCGCCAAAATGCCGAATGAGTTACCATTTCCGGTAAATGTCTCCATCATACTTCCTGCAAACATGCATATAAATGCAATGAGTGTAGCTACAAAAGTTATTACAAACCAAATCAAAGAGATAACGAATCTCAGAGTAGCACTTCCAAAAGAGGTTTTCTCCTCTTTTGCTTTGCCTAGAAGTCTGTCTTCAGCAGTATCGATCAATTTGTCTTGGGCTTTGTCAATTAATTTGTCTTTAGCCGCATCGATAAGCATGTCTTTGATACCCATTATTCCTGAAATTTAGTTATATAATAGGTCATTTTTAGAATCATCTTTGGCTTTTTTGAGACCCTTGTAAAGAAGGATACCGGTTACAATCAGTAAAATAAAGCCAAGTGCTTCAAAGTTAAATATTAATCCAATCAAGAAGATTAATAAAGAAACTGCGAAAGCGATACCTCTCCAGCCCTTGATGACACCGACAGCGTTCTGCTTGAATGCCTCTTTTTGATCATCTTTTTGAGCCTTCAGTTCAGTGTTGATTTTGTCGCGAAGCTCTTTGGGGATGCGGGTGAAGTTTTTGTATTTAGCGGGGAGACGCTTGATCAAGGAGGCGATCATGTTTGTGGCTTGGTTGAGCGTGGTAGTGTCGTCTGCTGCACAAATCACGATTTTCTGATAGACCTGGTCGGTCTTTTGCAACCATACCTCCTCTTCAGGACCAACGACGCCATCGTTGTCGTAGGCGCTACTTGATGCCATGGAGAGCAGCTCCAATAGGTCTGCTTTTGTGTTTGGTACGGTATATGTCTTGATGAGGTTGAGTTTAGCATCAAGGTATTTGCGCTCGATAGTATGTGCGTCTCTCTCAAGAGAAGCAATCAAGTCGTTGCGTTCCTCTTGTTGACTTTCACTCTTGAAAGCGGCTTGAACGAGTTTAACGCCTACGCCACCGCTATTATGACGAGCAGAAAGTTGCTGCAATTGTTGATTTTTAAATTCCTCATGTTTTGCTAATTCACGAGATTTCTCCATCTCCAGTGCTTGGAGTTTCTCAAAGAGTGTATTGGCTGATTTCACTGCCTCTACGTTGCTGAACTCGTGGCCACATTCGGGGCATGTCATAGTGAACGCGCTTACCATAGCACCGCAAGCGGGGCATTTGCGCACTTCGCCATGTTTATTGTTGGGTTTTGGTGCCGGTGCTTGTGCGGCAGCTTGTTTTTGGGCCTCGTGGATTTTGGCGTCGAGAATCATCTCAAATTCATCCATGTCGGCACCTGATTCTTGCGCTTTGCGCATCAATACTGCACGTTCTTTGTCTGTTACTACGCCATCAGCTAGTGCATATTGAATCAGTTGTTCCAGTTCTTGTGAAAGCATATTATATTTTTTTATTTGTTTATATGTCGGTTAGTTTACTTAATTTATAAAGTATAGATAGGAAGATAAGCAGCAGGATGCCGTTTATCACTATGTAGTAGGGCTGTGCTATGCCAAAGATGGCGAAGCAGAAGTTGATGATGGCAAACAGTACGAAGAATAACACCGACAACACTTTGACGTTGGCGCCTTGTCGTTTATTCTCAAACTGCAACCCCATGGTCGATAGCAGTGTCGCTATATAGCACACTGCGCTGATGATGCCGCAGAGCACGTCGTTCTCCTTACCCTCGGCGACGCTGAAGGTGAGGTAGCCTATCAGTAGGGCCAGCAGCAACCCTATCACCATTAAGAATGGATTTGCTTTCATGGCTTACATGTTTAGTGGGGGTGGGGTTAATGCTATTATCTTCAGTACGGAGGGAACGCGCTCTATCGGTTCCCATCCCATCATTCCCGGGGTCCACACGAGTGTCTGTGTGTTGATGCGTTTCTCGGTCACCAATGTCGAGAAATCCTTTTCGGAGAGTGGTCCCACGGGCTTCCCTTCTATGGCCACATAGATGGTGGTGGGTTGCACTTGCGGTATGGTCTGCGCTGAGCCGGGTACGTACATGTTTTGCATCGTATCGTTCATCATCTTGACCATTTGCTGCGCCATAGCCATGCCCATGCCAAACTCCACCAGTCTGTCTATTGAATAAAAACTATCTTGATTCATAGTGGGTTATGGTGTTAAAACGTTATGGCATCGGGGGTGTGGGAGGTGCAGACGGTGTAGGGGGTGTGGGAGGCATCGGCGGAGGCGTGGGCGCTGCGAATAGCGACGCCAACTCGGCTACGCTGCCTGCCGGTTCCCATTGAGCCATACCCTGTTTCCATACATAGGTCTGCGGGGTGAGTTGGCCCGATTGAGCCATCTGCTGCATCTGTTGCATATTGAACGGGCCATATTGTTGGCCATTGACAGCTGTCATGTATTGCACGTTAGGCACGGCGGGAGGGGTGTTCATAGCGTTCTGCATCTGTTGTCCCATATTGTTCATCATGCCGGCCATCTGACCGCCCATGGCGCCGCCCATCATCATGCCGGTCATCATACCGGCGGGGTTCATGCCGCCACCACCTGAGCCTAGGTTGACAGAGCCCATCTCGCCGAGGCTTGACGCCGCGGTCTTAAGCACGTCTGTCTGCTGGTTGAGCGCGTGAGCTCCGATGAAGTTGGTCTCGGTCTGAAGTCTCTGAGCGCGTTGAGCCTCTTCGCGTTGGATGCGCATGGTCTCCTCCATGTTCTGGACGTTGATGGCTTGCATATCCTGCATATTTTTGATGTTGAGGTCGGCTTGCGCTTGCATGGTCTTGGCGGTGATGCCACCGGTGAGGTTCTTGACGGTCTCGTAAGCCTCGGAGTCTTTGTCGATTTCGACGCCGCTGATGTCGATATGGCGCATGGTCACGCCGAACTCATCGAGGCGGTCGCGGAGACGGTTCTCCAGCAGCTCGCTTATCTCGTCGATCTTGCGCTCCATCTGCACTACCGGCATACCCAGGTCGGAGGGTACGTTGGAGATGATACCTTTGACTTTGCGTGTCACAGCCTCTTTGATCTGCTTCTTAAACGCATCCAGGTCGAAGTTGATCAGACGGTTCTTCTTGATGAAGCCGCGATAGTCCTCCAGCGCGAAGGTGATGGAACCGCGCACGGCGACAGGCACGGGTAAGTCGGGCAACCTCGGGTCTGCCACATCGAAATAGGGGATGGCGAATTTGACCTGATTGTTGCTTTGTAGGTTGATATAATAGATCTCTGCTTGGAACGGGGATTCACCGCCGAAAGCCAGGCCTACGATGCTCGACAAGACGGGGAAGTTGGCTGTCTTGATAGTGTCGTCATATGGTCCGACGATGAAGTCCTGCATAGTGCCATCTTTCTGTTTATAGACGAACACTGCCACTTCACCATCTTTGACACGCAAGCTACTGCCATAGCGGATAGAGTTCTCGCGGGTAGTAGAATTGACGGCTTGTCCTTCGGGACGCCATTTCCATACCAAATAATTTTCTTCGTCGCAGCGGATAACGTTCATCATACCGCCACTTTTACCACGACTAAATAGTCCCATAATTATAGTATGTGATTTTAAGATGGTTAGTTTTTTCAATTAAATACCTGAGTACCACCGTGAATAACCGATTTGTCGCTTCATCGGTGGATGTACGTTGCAAATTTAAAAAAAAAAAAAAAAAAGCACAAATTTTTTAATAAAAAAGTTGTGCACAAGTGGGGAAAATGATAAATGATTTATAATAAAAGCTCCCAATAGAGATTTATCCTATTGGGAGCCATACCTATGTTAAGAAGTACTATTCTTTCACTTCCGAAGTTTTGTCGTGCTCTTTTTTCTTCTCCTCTGCTTCGTCGATAGCTAACTGGTAGTTGTTGATTACCGCACCGGTTACCAAGTTGAGAAGTAGGAATGCTGCTAAACAGAACCAAGAGACATGATATGTAGTTATCACGGCTGAGTTGGCATTTATAAGCCCATATTGCGCCGCTGTAATATGATTGTATCTGAGATCGGTCCAATCTTCTCCGGTAAGTTCTCGGAACAAAGTGAAGATAGCCTCGCCCAAATCGCCAAAAGGATCCGGTGAATTTGATGGAGAGTTAGGCGCAACTTCCATTAACTTCTCATATTTAGCCAATTTTTCACCTGAAAGAGTAGCCGGATCAGGCAGTCGGAACATGGCAACTCCTGCTATAGCGTATAAGTACACAAATATCAGGAACAATACCAAGTTGTAGAACATTGATGTCATGGACTTTACTAGTACCGTGACAATCAATTTTATCTCCTTGGCGGCTCTTAATAATCGAAGAATACGGAATACACGAAGGACTCGCAGTGCGGTCATCATTGATGCCGATGCGAATAATGTTTCAGGTATATATCCTATCAAAACTAAGGAGAGATCAAATACGTTCCATCCATCGCAAAAGAAACTCTTGATACTCTTCGCTGCGATGAAACGTGCGATGATTTCAAATGTGAAGATGTACAAGATACTCTGCTGAATTATTTTTATTGTTTCATTGTCGGTATAGGTTTCTACGCCTATAAGAATTGAATTCAATAGAATAATGCCTGTGATAAATAGTTCAAATGCTTTGTTGTGTGCTATTAATGATGCTATTTTCTTAATACGACTAAATAGTCCCATAGTTATAGTATGTGATTTTAAGATAGTTAGTTCTATAATTAAATACCTGAGTGACCACCGTTGAGCCCTCGATTTAACGTTTCAGCGGTGGATTTACGCTGCAAAATTAGTGAAAAGATATAAAAAGTGAGATTTTTTTAATGAATTTTTGTGCGCAAGTGGGAAATCAGCGGTGTAGGGACACTCCTTGGAGTGTCTGCTTGACGGCGACCAGATCATTCGCTTGACAGCGACCAAATAGGCATGACTATATCACCGCGATTAGCAAAACCACAAACAGGAGCAATAGCATGGCGGTCTTGCCGAGCATAGGATTGAGCTGCGCGCCACGTTTGCGGCAGATGCCGCGCCATAGCATGACGTGTAGTGCCAGATATACACAGCAGGGGAGTGCCAGCCATGCCCCTACGGTGCTGTAAAACGCAGCGACGGTGAGCAGTACCGCTATGATGCCCGAGAGTAGGTATGCCGTACCCATCACCTTGCGACCAAAGAGGACTACCGTGGTGTGCTTGTTGACAGCCTTGTCATCCTCCATGTCGCGGTAATTGTTGACTATTAGTACGTTGGCAGCCATCAGTCCGATAGCTATCGACACCGGTATCGCCACGGAGTGCCAGTCCCAAACGCCGGTCTGGAGATAGCAGGTGAGCGTCACCGGCACCATGCCGAAGAAGATAATCACCG
>CAZLJS010000088.1:3346-6684 GCA_964559895.1 uncultured Sangeribacter sp. | reverse complement strand
GATTGCGATTGGCGCCTTTAGTTTTATCTCTCCGTCTCTAAAATCTCACGTAGGCTTCGAGGACGACGCTGTTGTAGTGATGGTCTGCCGATAGCTTATCGTTATTGTAGTTGTACTGCACTTGGAAAAGTAGGCAGCGATGTGGCTGCACTCCGGCACATATCGAATAGACGCTCTTCATGGAGTCCCATGTGGCTTGGTCGCGGAAGACGTCGTAGCGTCCGGCAACAGAGAATAGACGATTGATGTTGTAGCCCGCCATGGCATACCATGCATCGGCCTTGCCACGCCCGCTAACGCAATTACCTGCAGCGTCGAAGTCCGAGAGCTTATGGCCTGTAGAGTGGGCATATTCTGCACGCGTGGTGAAGCGTTTGTCGGTATATGCGGCACCTATGCCCCAACGGTCGCGCTTAATGGTGATGTTGCCCGAGGTATAGTTGCCGGTCCAGCCATACGCCGCGATTGTGAGCCCTTTCACCGGAATGAACTTGACACAACCGATCAGATCTTTCTGGCTGTTGGCATCCTTATGATTGATGCCTTGTCCGCTAAACACGCCCACCTGATACTTGATAAGGTTGTGGTGGTCCTCCCCTACTTTGGCAAACTCACCCGATGCCATGAGACCTTGGTCGCGCGCTCCCATGGAACCGTCGCCTATATAGTCTGTAAGGCCGGCCAGCTTGGTGGATAACTGTGAATAGTCGGCAAAGCCTACATCGCAGGGATGGAGGTTGCAGTCGATGGAGAAGGGTCGCTTGTACTGACCAAACCTAAGCGAGGCGACCTTGTATCTGTTCCATTCGAGATAATAGTCGGTGAGATAAGGGGAATTTTTAAACTCGGCTTGCACGCGATACTTGAAATCGCGGAGGATGGTGCCCTCCACTGAGAGGCGCACATAGCGTGGATGAAAACCGTCGCCGGTGTTGGATCCATCTTTGTCGGAATATTCATATTTACCTACCACGAGGCCCCCTATCTTGGGCTTACTAACATAGTCGGTGATATCCCTGCCATACTTGATACTGTCTGTCTCACTCGCTGAGACTGTGGATGAAAATAGTGTAAAAAAAGCTAATAATGCAGCTTGTGTCTTATTCATGAAAACCTAATATATCTATTTTTAAGGCGCAAAGGTAATCAAAAAAAGGGACACACCGAAGTGTGCCCCTTCATGAAAGTAAAACTCTATAAATCTACTTAACAAAAACCTTAGATGCAATTCGTTTGCCATCTACGATAGCAGAAACTAAATATACACCACGGCTATATTGTGTCATATCAAGTGTAGTGGCGTCGCCATGGCTCAATACGCGGCCTTGCAGGTCGGTGACAACCACGTTCTGTGCATTAGCGGGAAGGGTGAGCAATGTGCCATTGAATGCCATATCGTTGGAGATAGCTTTCACTGAGCTCTCGCTCTCATCAACTATAGACATATATCCTAATGTCCAACCGGCACTATACAAAGCATGGAAACCTATGGCATAAACGCCGGATGGTATCTCCATGGTATCCATATTATCAGCGGTTGTAGAGACAGGTATATAGTCAGTGTCGTCGGAGTCTTTCTTCACACTTACATAGAACTTGTATGTTGAAGCAGTGTCAAAAGAATTGGCATCCACAGGAGTGTCAAGCGGTGTTTGCAATGAACTATAAATACCATATTCCCAATCAGCACCGGTGTTGATAGAGAGGAACATACGTGATGAAGAGTCGAGGGCATTGTAGGATTTAAGTGTCACGATATATTTCTTACCACTTTCGAAGTTGAAGAATGGTGACACGGCTATCTCATTGACTTTGGAAGCGTCTGCCTCGGGATTGATTCTCAGATAGTTCTCCTCATATTGGAAGTCATTGGTTCCTTCGATATCGGAAGCGCTGTGATACCAATTAGTATTGAAACCTACGCCATCCACGCCTTCACCAACTTCATAGGGGAGGTCGGCACCTTCACCGATCCATGGGCTGATGACTTTTGCATCGGGGAGGTCGGCTTTACCAGCCTCGCCATATACCTCTACTACATAGGTGTACATGCCGGGTGCCGGGATAGTCTCATCGACGTAGCTCATAGAGATAGCCGCGTTGGGATAGTCGGGATAGGTTTGGATAACCTCACCGTCGCGGAGCAAGCGAATCTCTTTGATGATCGGAGCGATGTTAGAAAGAGTGGATTCATACGGATTTGACCAAGAGATGGTTGCTTTGAGCGAATTATCTTCGGGACGTTCCACTATCATATCAGAAGCAGGAAGCGGATATGCAGTGTTGCTGACCACGGAGATGGAGGGGAAGCATATCATACGATCCTCAGCGCCTGTGTTGTCCTTATAGTAGAATGCGATGCGATATTGACCTGCTTCGCTAATCTCGAAGTTAGCTACCTGGGGATCACCCTTATAGGTCTGGCCGTTGAGTTTAAAGGTCTGTTTCTGTGTCATATCGACGATAGAGACGTCGTAGTCTGCGGGGAGCAAACCGATGATAATTTTCTTGTTTGCAAGGCCTCCGTAGATGTTAGTGGTACAGGTATAAGTACCTGCTGCCATCTCTAATGCCGGGGTGATAAGCACGTCGGAGTTGTCGTGAGCCTCACCACTGGCACCCGGGAATGAGAACATATTGTAACCGCTAAGGTATCCCCAAGAGGAGCTGTCGGAGTTGAGGTTCTCGATGGTATATGTATATGTAGCTTCGGCGTCGATCTTCTCTTTAATGTAAGGGATGGTCTGCACTGTGGGGCCTACCCATGATGTGGAGACAGTCTCCGGCTCCTCTACTGAGGCGTATTCGCCAATGTAGGGAATCACTTTATAGGTATAAACGCCGGGCTCCGGAGTGTCTTTATAGCTGGAGATCTCACCGGGGAGGATATTCTCAGTCACGGTAGCGGCAAGCTCATCGTTGCGATAAATCTCCACTTTGGAGAGGGCTGTGATGGTGGTGCCGATATCAGTCATTGTCGGGTTTGTCCAGAATACGTTGGCTGTTTCACCCTTCACTGTCACGCCAAGGCCGGAAGCTTTCAACGGGGTGGCGTGCCACTCCTCCATACCGATGGAGAAGAGTCTTAATGAGTTGACAGACATTGTACCGCTATCATTCCAGTGAATGGCAAGGTTATACTGTCCGGCTTCAGGCACTTCAATCACGCCATAAAGATCGGTGCCTTGTGACGGGATATCGGTAAATGTCACCTTGGAGGTATAGTTGTCTATATCAGTGCCTTGGCCAAGACAAAGCACTACTTTGGTAGCAGCCTCGTCGTAGTAACCAAGGTTTAGGCGCACGCGATAGATACCTGCCGCGGGCACGTTGATGGT
>CAZLJS010000088.1:0-3246 GCA_964559895.1 uncultured Sangeribacter sp. | reverse complement strand
GCACGGTTAGAACCGCGTGTAACTTTTAAATTGCTTGGCGCTCCCGGAGCAAACGTATTAGATGTGATGGAGAAGCCTGTTACACGGATGTTGTACTGCATAGCTTTAGACGTAGCATGAATAGCAAAATAATAATCACCATCCTCTTCGGGTGTGAAAGAAACGGTATATTGTGCCCAATCTCTCACCGTCGGATCATTCTCCCATAACGTTGTTCCTGATTTGAGATCATCCAAAGAGGCACCATTGGCACATACTAATGAGTAATTCTCAGAATAACCTGAACCGGTACCATTCCAGCCCCAATATTTAATAGTGTAATCAGTGCCGGCGGTCATGGTAATAGCCGGGGATACCAACCAATCATCTTGCGCTAAGGAATTACTATACCTGAGTTCCATACCGCAATTTTTTCCGGCTCCACTGTAATTAGTTTGGCCATACTTACCCTCCCATTTTCTACCATCATTATTGGCGTCAATTACTGTCCAATCGGAGTCTTGGTAAAAGTCGGAAGAGTACGGCACTGTTTTCTGCGCTATGGCAGGAAACAGCATCGTCATTAACAACATTGCTGTTAGTAGTGTTTTCTTCATACAATTTTTACAAAAGGAGCTGAAGTTAGGTAATTTTCTTCTCAAATGGCGCTCCTTCTTTTTCCATTTCAAGAAAAAAGTCTTTTCAGCATAAAATTACTATAAATTGTGTCATGCCATAGCGTTTTAATATTGTTAATTAACAGTTTTAACATAGACATACAAAATAGAAAGGAAAGTCTCCCGACTTCCCTTTCCCGTGATTGTGGATCTAATTGTATGGAAAAAACTCTATTAATTCACTGTAGTATTATTTATTCTACTCATCGAAGCGTCTTTTTTTAGTGGAGATATATGAAGTATCGCCCCGCCTTCCCCTCTTTCTATGAAAGACAAGGATTGCAGGGTGTAGGGTACTCCCACATCAATGCATTTGGTTGTGTATTTAACGAGGTCCTTTTCATTGTATTGAGTGTTTTTTCTTCTACTATGGTGGAACCCGCATTATCCTCCTCTGTAATTCGCGTTTAAAGGGGATGATTAGTGCATTGGTTTAATATCTCGATGCAAAGATAATATCTTTTTTCTAAAAGTGCAACGAATTTTTCTCTTTTCTTGCGTTTTTAACAATGTTTTATCTTTCAACACGTTACAGCGTTTATAAACAGGCTACGGCGGCACACCCAAGCATTGCCGTGCGTGCCGCCGTTTTAAGGGGACAAGGGGATAGTCACCCTCTAATTTATCTCATTATTTTATAGGCTTTGCCCTCTACGCGGAGGATATATACCCCTGATGGGAGGCCGTGGAGGTCGGCAGGTGCGTTGCGGTCAGCGACGTAGCTGCGCACCAGCGTGCCGTTGACGCTATAGATATCCACCGGAACTTGCGCTGCGAGTTCGGGGTTATCCACGCCTACTGTTATCTCAGAGCCGTTGGTGCCGATGCTAAGGTACTCCTCACATACGGCATAGAGCGGATTATCATCGGTGGAGGATGCCAAACGGGAATAGTTGCGCACCTTCACGGAGACGATTAGCGGATATTCCTCGCCATCGACAGGTGTGGTGACGGCTTGTTTCTCCGCGAATGTCGGGTATTTCTCATTCCATTCCTCCTCACTAAACGTGCCCACGGTCCACGTGGGGGTGAAGCTATAGGTCATATCGGCATCCCATGTGACGTCATCGACGCTGAAGGTCATCAGATCATTGAACGCTACCGGCTCATGCATCACTATGGCGTCGTCGCGGTTCCAGAAATCTTCGTCATAGACATTCACCAAATATGGGTTGAAGTCGGTGACGACCGTAGTGCGGTAATATTGCTCGGGGGTGATATGGTCACTGGCATCAGCATGGTCATCCACTATCGACGGACATTTGGTGATACGCGCTTTCACCTGATACGTGCCCGGAGAGGTCTCTATCACCTCATTCACTTCCCCTTTGAAAGAGGGTTTCTTGCCCAGATAAGCGCGGCCGGTGCCGTAGGTGTTCTTGTTAGCATCCTGTATCACCACTACGGTGTGGGCATATAGATCGTCAATCTCATCGCCAAATCCTCGGTGGAGCTCAAAGTTCTCTATGGAGTCGGTGACGTCCTGCTCGCTATTGATATATGTATAGACAAGCTGAGTATCACCGGTGGTCGGGTCGATGCTCTGAGTGAAATCTCTTTCAGACTTACTATGCGTGCCATCCTGGGCACGTTTCACGGTAGCGAGGTTATGAACGGCTTCGCCACGTTTGTGGTAAAGGTCCAGGTCATATTTACGCACCATCACATCCTGCTTGATATAATAGCCTATCTCCTTGTGCGACAACGGCAAGGTGTGATCATAATCATCCATAATTTCCGCTTTGGTGTAGGGTGTGAGGCTCGCTGTGGTATAGGTGTGCGGTATGTCGATACGTATCACGCGGCTCTCTGCGGTGACAGAGCTACCCTCCTCGCGAACGGGGATATTGGACGACAATTGATAGTAATACTTGTTGGGATGGAGATTATCTTTGGTATTAGCGTCAAAGATGCTCTCAAACCACACTGTACCTTTTTCGGTAGCAATGTCAGCCACGGCGTCTTGCCCGTCGGCGATAAGGCTGCGGAAATAGGCTTTCTCATCGTTGAGAAACGTCTCGCCTTCGTAGTTGGTGCCGCTGGTTTGGCCGTAATAGACGTAGTAGTCACCCTCTTCGGCGATGCGGGTTATGGTGAGGCGTTCCACCTCTTCCCATTCCGCCTCGTCGGTCTCGGCATCCTTGAGGGAGTCGGTGCGCATAAGGGTGAAATAGCGGTCCTCCGTCTCCCCTTCAGCACGGGTGAGATGCAGGGCGCGGAGAGGATGGTCATAATCAACGTCGTTGGTAAGGCCAAAGGCGTGACGATAATGGTTATAGTCCGCTTCCTTATACGTCAATGTTGACGAATCATCATCATTATCAACATCTTTATGGATGAACACTGAAGAGGGATCCTCCACAAGTATAAGTTCGCAGCGCTCGGCGATATCATAGCCGGGTATGCTGGCTAGGCTTATATTTGATTCGACATAAGCGATGTTGGCACCGGCCACAGAGCCCTCTACCAGGTATTCCACTTGACGGCCGTGCTTCTCCTTCTTCTCTTTGACATAGATCTTCATGGCGCCGTTGAGATGACGGATAGTGCCATCACTGGCACGCAACTCTGTCTCCACGCCATCCTCATA
>CAZLJS010000087.1:0-6690 GCA_964559895.1 uncultured Sangeribacter sp. | reverse complement strand
CGGAGTCCAACACCACCCATAAGAGCGTGCCGATGCTATTGTCGCTCGTCGATGCTGAGAACTACAAGACAATCAACTCGCAAAAGAGCATCATCACAGCATTCAAAGAGGCAGGATTCTACACCGCGTTCATCTCCACGCAACCGCTAAACCATTCATATACAGACTATTTCGGCAACGAGGCCGACTATGTCAAATTCCTTAATGCCGACAACGAAAGCTCTGTATTCCAGAAGGATGACGCGCTTGTGAAGCAATTGGACCATATCCTAGCCACCTCCGACAAGGATAAGCAAATAGTTTTTCTCCACAGCTACGGCTCACACTTCAGCTATTCCGACAGATATGAGCGCAGCTTCTCCCACTTCAAGCCCGACACCATCAAGGATGCCGCATATAGCAACCGCGATGAACTCGTCAACGCTTACGACAACGCTATACGCTACACCGACTTCCTCCTCGACAGCATCATTCGCCGCTTGGAAAGCAAATCCGACTATACCACAGCAATGATGTACGTCCCCGACCATGGCGAGGACCTCTTTGACGACTCCCGCAAACGGTTTCTACACTCATCACCCACCCCTACCTACTGGCAACTACACGTACCAATAATTCTTTGGATGTCTGATAGTTACAAAGCATCATATCCTAATCATTGGGAGAATGCCAAGAGACGTGTAGATAGCCAGATATCCAGCAGCCGTTCCTTCGCGCCAACCGTACTGGAGATGGCGGGAATCATCACCGACAAGGTCGAACAGGGCTCATCTATCGTAGGCGAAAACTATATCGTTCCAACGCGATATTACGTCTCCGACAGAAATGAATGTCTGCCTCTGATGAAGTCCGGCATGACTAAAATAGATAGCCAGCTGATGCGCCTACATGGCATTAAATAAGAAACTTTGCATATTTTTTAGGGAATTATATTGACCTTTTATCAAAAAATATGTAGTAACTTTGCGGCGTAAATCGACTAACTAATTATGAAGGGAATAATTCTATCCATACTAGCAGCTTTGACGCTAAACTGCTATGCCGAACATACCGAATACTTCAAATACGGCAATATGAACCAATGGATCACCCGCACCATCAAGGAGTCGGCAGTGATCGGTGGTAACGAGAAAAAGCTCTATGAGATTGGTCCAACACAAAGCATCTCAGGCAACACCGCCTACACACCTAAGGGTGGTTCGATATGGGGCAGCAGCAACGTATATGCTAAAGTATCGGGCGTGGTGAAAGGCTCCAACGCCGTTTATCCTCATACCCGCGCCACCGGCAACCAATGCGCCAAACTGTGCACTCAAATGGAGCATGTGAAGGTGCTTGGCCTCATCAATATGGACGTGATGGTATCCGGATCTATCTTCATGGGCAGAATGTTTGAACCTATCACCAGCACCAAGAACCCTTACGGCAAAATGGAGATGGGTATCGCATACACCAAGAAGCCCGATTACCTGGTATTTGACTATAAGGTGGATATGCCAAAGAGTAACACCCGCACCAAATCGACCGGTTTTGGCAGCAAAAAGACGCTTCAGGGCCGCGACTCCGCCATGGTGTTCGTGATGCTGCAGAAACGCTGGGAGGATGCCCAGGGCAACCTCCACGCATTGCGCGTAGGCACTGCCGGTGAGCTGTTCTCCACAGCCACTGACTGGAAAAACGGCCACAAACTGGCCATTAAATATGGCGACTGTTCCAAATCACTGACCATCGACTGGCTACAGCTCCACAAGGATAAGAGCAAGACTTATTGCGCCCGCAACTCCAAGGGTAAGGTAGTGCCGGTGATCGAAGAGGGCTGGGGCACCGCCGACGACACCCCAACGCATATCATCGTCATGTTTAGCGCAGGCAGTGGTGAAGCGTACGTTGGCACCGAGGGACTGACTCTCTACATCGACAACGTGGGCGTCTGCTTCAAGAACTAATAGTTAAAAATCTTCAGTATTACAACAAAGCGCCGTGGTATCCTTGCCACGACGCTTTAATTCTTTATTGGAAATAGCCGCCTATCTAAACAGCAAATTCAGATCCATAGATAAGAATTCCTCAACGGATATGCCACCTGAACCTACCACAAACGCCTTATGGGGGTGGAATGACGATATGAACTTTTGCAATCCGCTATTGCCGCTCCTTCTGCCACTTTTGACCTCTATGGCAATGACCTTCTTCCCTCTTTTCAGCACATAATCCACCTCTTCATTCTTGTCTCGCCAATAATATAACTTATAGTCACATATTTGCGCTTGACCGGCAAGATAGGCACCGACCGCCGATTCTACATATCTACCCCACAACATAGGATCATCTATCACTGCAAAATAATCAAGATCCTCATATACACTGCGAAGGGCACTATTATATACCTGGAATTTCGGAATTGAATTGTATTTACGCGCATTATCCATAGCGAATTTCTGTAATCCGCATAGCAATTCACACTCATCTAAGAGGTGCAGATATCCGGCCAATGTGGTGACATTGCCAACATCTTGCAATTGAGCAGCCACCTTTGTCAAGGACAATAATTCGCCACTATAGCAGCATCCCAGCTCAAAAAGTTGGCGAAGCAATTGTGGCTTGGATATCTTAGTGTCCATAAGCACATCCTTGGAGATAGAGGGTTCTATCAGCGAATCTTTCACATAATTGCGCCATCGCTGAGCATCGGATATGAACGATGCGGCACCCGGATACCCGCCATAATACACATACTGCGATAATGTCCAGCCGAAACAGTCTCTCATCTCGGAATAAGACCAGTGTGGCATACGTATTAGCTCAAATCGTCCGGCAAGCGACTCCGTCAACCCTTTTCCCAAAAGTAGTCTGGAAGAGCCTAACAACACTACTATCAACTGCCGCTTCTCGCGGGTATCCTGATCCCATTCCGACTTTACCGTTTCACTCCAATTCTTAATCTTCTGGACCTCATCTATGACCAACAAACGTTTAGAACTATTGCTCATTGACATTCTAAGCCGTTGTGTCTCCCATATCTGTGAAAGCCAATCTGCGGAGGCTCCCACCACGTCATCTGCCGAATAACTGTCGTAGGGGATATCGCAATTCTCCAGTACTTGACCTATCAAGGTTGATTTACCTACTTGACGTGGTCCTACTATTACCTGCATCTTATTGCGAGGTTCATTGATGCGCTTAATAAGCTCTCCATATTGGCTCCTTCTATAGTCCATAACGATATTTTTTGCGTTTAAAACAAAATGTTCAATGCATTGAGTAAAAATGTTCAATCCAATGAACAAAAATGTTCAATCCTCTGCAAAGTTACATAAATAATTGTAATACAGCAATATTTATTCACAACAAAAGTGTCGCAACAGATATATTACGACACTTTTACCAACATTTTAATCCTTATTTCTAAAACTCGACGACTACCATGACAGGGAAATGATCTGATGGTAGGCGTGTGATGTATTTATGCAACTCTATCTCTGCCGGTGCGTCGCTGATGTCTGACTTACCGGCAAGTGTGGTGTCGGGGGTGCGATAACTATCTGTCAGCACACCATACTTGAGCACATGTACCTCCGGCGAGACAAAGACATGGTCGATGCGGCTGGTGGTGTAGTCGCTGCTGCGGTAAGCGTTAAAGGTGCCGTTGAGGGCATAGCGCAGCTCCGCAGTCTCGTAGGAATCAGACAGATAGCCTGTGGATACCAACGTGCGATAGGACTCATGGGTCTGATCTACGTTGAAGTCTCCGGTGAGGAACGTCGGCAGCCCTTTGCCCAACTCCTGCATCTTCTCAACAACTAGTTTGGCGCTCTCCACACGGGCTTGCTTACCTACATGGTCAAAATGGAGGTTGAAGAATAGGAACTCCTCGCCGCTATCCTTGATGCGGAAATGCCCCCACGAACAGATTCTTGGCAACACAGCGTCCCATCCAATACTCGGCTTATCGGGCGTCTCTGAGAGCCAGAAGTCGCCATAATCCACCAACTCAAAGAGATCCGTACGGTAAAAAATGGCTGAATGTTCACCCTGCTCCTTACCATCTTCGCGCCCTACTCCGGTGTAAGCGTATCCGGGCAACGAGCGCAACATATCATCTATCTGGAACTTAAAGCACTCCTGCGTGCCAAATATATCAAAGCCATGAAAACGCACCAAATCAGCAATGATAGGATAACGCGTTTGCCAGCCATTGCCCGCTATAGAGTCACTCTGATTATACTGTCGCAAATTATACGACGCCACATTTATACGCGCCTTCCCCGCGGCAAATGCCGCAATGCCGCAGCACACCACGATTATAGTTACAACTATTCTCTTCATCTTAAAATATTTTTGTATTCAGTTACTCCACTACTATTTCATCTGTGAAAAGGACGCCACCTATTTGCATATCGGCATCGGCTTGATAACGGATGTAACGGCATCGCTCACTACCTTCCCAGCCAAAATTGCGGAAAAGTATCGGTTCGTCGCGCGTCACATTATTGCATATCTTAGTGAGGGTGCGGTAGTTATCACCATCATCAGAAACGGAGATGACCACAGTTGCGGGGAGGAAGACCTCCGGGCCAACTATCTGCATAAAGTCTGCCGCGACACTACTTATCTCCGTCATCGTCTCCAGGTCTATCACCACATCCATACGTGGCGAGCCAACAAATGCCAGCCAACGACGATCATTGTAGTTCCATCCGCCACGAACGCCATCCGTGAGGGTCTTATCACCGTTGGCAGGATAATTGCTCCAATATGGGGCACGAAATTCCACAGGTTTCCCTACAGCTTTATGGCTTATCTCACTAAACGATTCTGGGCGGTTGCCTACCTCACGGCTGTAGTCAAAACAGCCATATCCGGCAGCTTGGATACGGGGCAAAATAGCGAGCACGCGTTCCTTGAAGTCGCTCCACGATTTTCGTTGCGGGCTACTCCAAGCCACCTCCGCAAGGGCAATGGCACGCGGATAGAGCATATATTCCGCTTGTTGGTCGGTAGGGATATACTCACACCAGAGATTACCCTGCACGCCTATTATATATTTAGCCATGTCAGCCGACAGCTCATCAGGCACAGGCTCATAGCCATAAACCTTCTGCAACGGCAGATATCCCCCCATAGCCTCCGGTTGGGAGTAGGGTGCATCCTGATATGCGTCGAAATAGCAATATTCACCTGGCGACATCACCACATTGTGCGCAGTCTTGGCAGCAGCAATACCGCCACCGATGCCACGCCACGACATCACCGTAGCGTTAGGTGCCAAACCACCCTCCAGGATCTCATCCCAGCCTAGGATGTCGCGCCCTTTGCTATTGACATAACGCTCTATGCGGTGAAACATATAGCTCTGCAGCTCATCCACATCCTTCAATCCCTCCTCAGCCATGCGCTGTTGACACAGCTCACAATTGCGCCACGCTCCCTTGCCGGCCTCATCGCCTCCGATATGAATATAGTGAGAGGGGAAGATATCCATCACCTCGTCGAGTACATTCTCAAGGAACTCAAATGTGGCGTCGTTGCCTACGCAGAAATCAGACTGTTTGGGACGATGCGTGCATGAGACTTCAGGATATGCCGTAGTGACCTCCTCGGAATGGGAGGGCATCTCTATCTCCGGTATAATGGTTATGGCGTGCCGCTCGGCATAAGCCACCAAGTCGCGGAGCTCCTCCTGCGTGTAGTAACCTCCTGAAGCATTGGCGTCTGAGATATCGCAATAGTCACGATTCACATTCCAATCCTTCCAAATCGCTTGTGGACGCCACGCGGCATACTGCGTCAAACGCGGATAGCGTTTTATCTCAATACGCCAACCGGCAGCATCGGTGAGGTGAAGGTGAAGTCGATTTATCTTATATTGTGATAGCAGGTCTATCTGTCGTTTCAGAAACTGTATGCTACGGAAATGGCGCGACACGTCTATCATGATACCGCGGTAGCTGAATCGCGGAGCATCGCTGACATGACAGCATGGGATAGAGCAATTACCACTTTGGATTAGCTGCGACAACGATTGAAGCGCATAGAAGAAACCGGCATTGTCGTTTGCTAGTATTGTGACATTGCCCTGAGCCACAGTAAGGTCATAACCCTCAGACGGGATGCTTTTGTCAAGCCGTAGCTTAATAGTCTCATCGATGCTCTGGCCGACGCAGGTCTTTTTGCGAACCACATCAACAAATTGGATGTCGGGGAGGGCAGCGGAGACAGCAGTAGCAATCAGCTCTTTATCAATCCGTTTCCAGTCGGCGGAGAGAAAACGAAGGTTAGCGATGCCACACGTCCCTTCTTTCGCCTCATACGTCAATGGTGCCGGAGTAATCTGAGGCGCTGCGGCAGCCTGCATCATAGCAGCAACTACTAATAGTAGTATAATAGTAATCCTTTTCATACGCGGTATTAGTAAATACGAAACAAAGATACGAAAAATCTTTATCTTCATTCTTCCGGTATGGCGAAAAGTTGCAAAAACCGCTCGCATATATTGGCGAAAAGTTGTAAAAACACCACCAAAACATTGGCGAAAAGTTGTAAAAATCACTTGTATATATTGGCAAAAAGTTGTAACTTTGCGTCGTAAGTATTGGCAAAAAGTTGCAGCTATGCTAAAAAGGAAGATAATTTCGACACTCGAAAGGTGGTATGAGCAAGGACATTACAAAGCTCCTTTGCTATACGGAG
>CAZLJS010000086.1:0-6723 GCA_964559895.1 uncultured Sangeribacter sp. | reverse complement strand
TTTAGTATTAATTGAGTTGCAAAATTAACAAAAAAAACCGGCAGGTCGATGACCTGCCGGCTATAATGTCGCTAATGCGATATATTAGAGAGCGATTTTGCTAACCTCGTTGCCTGCGCGACGGATGTAGATACCTTTCTCTGTGGGTTGTGAGATCTTAACGCCTTGGAGGTTGAAGTATTCTACTTTAGCATTCTCGTTAGCTACGTTAGCTTGTACGGAGTTGTTGTCACCGCAAAGGTTAAACGGAGTAGTGACAGTAGATGTGCCGAGTTGGCCATAGGATGTATCTGCTTCAGGAATATATAAAGTCCAGTCAGTAAAGCTGATGACATTGTTGTTGTCACCTTCGATATTAGCTACTACCTGGTCATCCATGTTGCCGCTGTCATCACAGCTGTAGAAGTAGTAGTTGTAGTCATCGCTGGTGTACATAGCTTGGTTTTGAGCTACTGCTGTTTTAGTCTCAGCATCAACGTCAAACTCTACAGCGTCATCGAAGCCATAACCCATCATGTTGTAAACTTTCAATACGTTGTTGTCAAATTCTGAGTAGCAGTTGTAGTAGTACTCATAATCAACACCACCGTAAGGATAAATCATATGCATCTGGCTGTTGCAAGGAGTCATTACGACATAGTAGCAATAGTCATAAGCGGAGCCTGCGTATGAACCATCAATGAGGTAGGGACACCAGTAATCAGTCATATAGAGGGAGCCGTAAGAGTAGGCGAGAGTCACAGGAGATGTGGTGTAAGCAGAACCTTGATTAGACATAAGGCATACGCCAACATTGCCATAATCGCTGTCTGTGAACAAAACTTGGTCAACGGGGATGGTAACAGAGCCGCTGGCATCTACCTCAGCTGTGAGGGCGTTAGTACCATAATCCCAAAAGTTGGAAATTGAGATGTGGGTATCGTCAACTTTAGCGATCTCAACGGGAGCATTGTACAAGTACCAGTTCTGGTAAGATGAGTTGTAGTAGTAGTAAGCCATGTCCCAAAGGCCAACGTAAGCGTCAGCATAAGAAGTAGCGGTCTTAGGGGTGCTAGCCTTCAATGTGGGCATGTTGAATTGGGGAGCCTCAGCTGTGATAGCTGCATTGGTCATGGGGTGACCTGTACGAGGTGCTTTGGGAGTAAATCCGGCTGCTGATGCGATCATGGATGATGCACATACGAGAGCAGCAAGCATAGTGTAGAATTTTCTCATAAATGTATGTTATTAATTAGAGTTTATTCGTTTTTTTATATGCGTTATGCAAAGTTCGTTGCAAAGTTACTTTTTTGTTTTGAATATGCAAAAAAAAATCTCCTTTTTTCATCAGTTTATGATAAATGGGGTGGTATTCATCGGCAAATCACGGCGTTAGCGTCAAAATTTAAGAATTATTAACGGTAATACAAAGGCGAGCCGTGTGTGGCCCGCCTTTCTGTCGTTGGGTGTTGAGGGCTAGAGCCCTCAATCAGTATGTCCGGAGCCTTAGAAGCTCGCTATTTCTTTACTTCCAGCGACAACTCCTTGTTGTCCCATGGGAACTTGACGGAGAGTGTCTGCGACGCGGCGTCGTAAAACCAGCCGCTCTGGCGGATAGCTTTCAGCGATGCGTTGCGCTCCATGCTCATGCCGTTGGAGATGCTAACCGACTTCGGTGCCTTTGCCACGCCTACCACCTCCAGGGTAATCATACGCACCTCAGGCATCTCGGTGTAACCACCTTCGCTGTCAAGGGTGACGTTGATGCAGCCATCGCTCTCTTCGCCGATGAAATGTGCCAACAGGTACTCACCATCCTGCAACGAGTGGGTCGATACGCGGTTATCCTCAAAGAGGGTATAGCTTGTCTCGCTCTTGGCGGGGAAGTATTTCACCGTGAGGAAGCTGGGGTCGTAGTCGCCCACATTCTCCACTGCCTCCATATATTGCGGCACGAAAGCGCCTTGACGCACAAACATCGGGAGCTCCTTGAGGGGTGTCTTGACGCTCTGCGTGGTGCCTCCGGCATATTTCAGCTTGGGATTGTTCCAGCTGATCCACGTTCCTGCGGGGAAGAGGACTTTGCGTGTCTTGACGCCGGCGTTCATCACCGGTGCTATGAGGATGTCGTCGCCCCACAGATACTCGTCGGAGACGTTGCTATACTTCTCGTCGGTGTTGTCGCCACGATAGTTGAGCGGACGCGCCAGGGGCGCTCCGTAGGCGGCGTTCTCATACGCCAGGGTATAGTTGTAGGGGAGCCACTCATAACGCATCTTGATGAAGCGCTTGGAGATATCCTCGTATTGGGGATAGTGGTATGGCTCCGGCTTCAGCTGCGCGTGGGTGCGGAACGTCGGTGTGAAGGCACCCATCTGGAGCCATCTCACGTATAATTCGGCATCGAGGGGGTGCGCCGGATCGACGGCGAAGCCACCTATGTCGCTGCTCATGTATCCCAGTCCGGAGAGGGAGGAGTTGAGCATAATGTTGACCTGTGGCTGGAATCCGCCCCAGCTACGCGACACGTCGGTGGACCAGGGGAAGACGTCGTAGCGCTGCAAACCGGCGGTACCGCCGCGCATGAGCAGCATCAGGCGCTTCTCGGGGAAGTCCTTCTTGAAGCCGTCGTAGAGGATGCGGCTCCACTCATTGCCATAGACGTTGTGGTATTGCTCAGCGGTGAGACCATTGTAGTGGACGATGGTCGAGGGGTGCACCTCCGGTTCGCCGAGGTCGCCCCACCAGCCCTCTACGCCATCCTCTGTGAGGCTCTTGTAGCGGTCCCATAGCCATGTGCGGGTCTTGGGGTTGCTGACGTCAAACATGCCGGCTTCGCCCACCCATGTCTGCACGTCGTGGGTGTTGCCGTTGGCGTCCTTGACGAGCATACCCGCGTCGGAGAGCATGTTGTAGTTGTCGAGGGCACCTATCTTATTGATATAGGGCTGTGAGATGATGACCATGTTCACACCCTTCTTCTTGAGGTCGGCGAGCATCTTGCGATGGTCGGGCCATTGCTTCTTGTTCCACTCCAGGCGGCCCATATCTGTCTCGGTGCCATACCAATAGAGGTCGAGCACCATGCCATCCACGGGGTATCCGCGGGTCTTGAGGGTGTCGATTACTCCCATCGCCTCATCCTGGGTGTGGTAGCCATACTTGGAGGTGATGTATCCCATCGCCCAGAAGGGTGGCAACTCCTGACGACCCGTGAGCTTGGTATAGTTCTCGGTGGCTCCGGCGAGGGTGCCGTTGCCGTTGATGAAATAGTAAGCCACGGGGGAGGGGGCCTCGGAGCTATACTCTATATTGTCGCCGAGCACGAGCTTTCCTTTGGAATAGTCGTCGAAGAGGACGCCGTAGCCCAGGTCGGAGACGAAATAGGGGATAGTGATATTCATCTGGTTGATGCGCGGATCGCCCTTGGTATATCCATAGTTCTGACGGTTGTACATCACCAGGGTGTCGCCGTTGAGACGCAGCGAGTGACCGCGCTCGCCACAGCCGTAGAAGTATTCATTCTCGGGGCCGGTGAAGCGTATGCGGCGGTTGAGGGGGTTGTTGGCGGCGACGTCCGACTCGGCGAGGAGCAGCTCACCGTTGCCGTCGAGGAAGCGCAACAGTCCGTTGTCGCGGTTTATCTCCACTGTGGAGGCGGCGGTGGATATCGTCACCGTGGAGGGGGAGGAGAAGACTCTGAACGCCACATCGGGAGCGAGGATCGCTGCCTGCGAGGTGGGGAAGGTCTCGGTGGAGCCTACCGGCAATGTAGCCACGCGGAAGATATGGTCAGTGACGGGTGTCACTGTTATCACCGCGCTGTCGGTCTCTATGACCACGTTCTCCTTGGTCGGCTTGACGCTCTTGACGCGGCTGCCGGCACCCCATGCAAACATTAAGGAGCCCAGGGCTGCCACGCAACCCAGTGCTCCATAACGACATAATGTTGTGGATAGTCCTTTTTTCATCGTATTATGCTTCCAATTCGATATCTTCGTTCTCGATCACGTGCCAGGGAAGGCCTGATGCGGCTAGCTTCTCCAAGAAGGGATCGGGATCAAACTCCTCTACGTTGTGCACGCCCGGCATTACCCATTTGCCTGTCAGGAACATATACGCGCCTACCATGGCGGGGACACCGGTGGTGTAGCTCACTGCCTGAGCGCCGGTCTCTTTGTAGGCCGCCTCGTGGGAGCAGTTGTTGTAGATATAGTAGGTGGAGGGCTTGCCCTCTTTGTCGAGACCGCGGATGCGACATCCGATGGAGGTCTCACCGGTGTAGTTCTCGCCGAGCGTTCCGGGGTCGGGAAGGACTGCTTTGAGGAACTGGATAGGCACTATCTCGCGGCCCTCATACATCACGGGGTCGATACGTGCCATGCCTATATCCTGAATCACACGCAGGTGTGTGAGGTATTCCTGGCCGAAGGTCATCCAGAAGCGGGCGCGCTTGATGGTGGGATAGTTGATCACCAGCGACTCCAGCTCCTCGTGATAGAGCAGGTAGGACTCGCGGGCGCCGATGTTGGGGTAGTTGAGCGGACGGTGGATCTCCAGGTTCTCTGTCTCCACCCATTTGCCGTCCTGCCAGTATTTACCCTTCTGGGTGATCTCGCGGATGTTGATTTCGGGGTTGAAGTTGGTGGCGAAGGCTTTGCCGTGGTTGCCGGCGTTGCAGTCCACGATGTCGAGATATTGCATCTCGTTGAAGTGGTGCTTAGCGGCGTAAGCCACGAATACTGCTGATACACCGGGGTCGAAGCCGCAGCCGAGGATAGCTGTCAGTCCGGCTTTCTCGAAGCGCTCGCGGTAGGCCCATTGCCATGAATACTCAAAGTGGGCCTCATCCTCCGGCTCATAGTTGGCGGTGTCGAGGTAGTTGACGCCGCATTGCAGGCAGGCCTCCATGATGGTGAGGTCTTGGTAGGGGAGCGCCACGTTGATACACAACGCCGGTTTATGACGATTGAACAGCTCCACCAATTGCTCCACTGAGTTTGCATCTACGCTGTCGGTAGTGATGTTGGGAGCTCCGATGCGGGCTGCCAATTTGTCGCATTTTGATTTTGTGCGGGATGCGATGACGATCTCGCTGAATACCTCCGGATTCTGCGCACATTTATAGGCAACGACTGTGCCCACGCCTCCGGCTCCGATTATTACTACTTTTGCCATTTTTATAGTATGTTTATTAGATTTTTCCCTATATAATAATACAATTCACCGCCTTATTTGTTTCAATAACAGGCGATTATTTCGTCGTTATGACCTCTCCTTCGCTACGGCAGATCAAAACTAAAGCACAAAAATAATAAAAACAATCAAAGCAACATACCTTTTTTATTAACTTTGTGGTCTAAAAAATATATTTTTTATATGAAAAGAATACGTATCGCATCATTGGAGGCGCTTCCTGCCGCCACTGAGGAGTTTTTGGCAGCTATGGACGACCGCACCGTTTACGCGTTCCGCGGCGAAATGGGCGCCGGTAAAACGACCTTTATCAGCGAGCTATGCAAACGCCTCGGCGTGGAGGATGTGGCCAACTCCCCATCCTTCTCCATCATCAATGAATACCGCTCCGAGGAGTCGGGCGAACTGATATATCATTTTGATTTCTACCGCCTTGAGTCGCCCGAGGAGGGATATGAGATTGGCGCAACCGACTATTTCGACTCCGGCGCGCTTTGCCTCGTGGAATGGCCCGAAAGAGTGGAGGAGCTCCTCCCCGGTGACACCCGCAATGTCACTATCACCGTGGAGCCCGACGGCTCACGCGTATTGGAATTGGAGGACTAACAGCATGAATTTCAACATCATACACCTCGCAGAGATAGGTAGCACCAACACCTATCTCCGCGACAATATACACGCCATAGAAGCTCCGGCGTTCATCTACGCCGATATCCAAAACGCGGGACGCGGTCAGCGCGGCAACACATGGCTATCAGAGCCTTACGCCAACCTCCTCTTCTCCGCACTGTGGAAACCTGCCAACCTGCCCGCCAACAAGCAGTTCTCGCTCAGCGAGGCCGTGGCGCTATCCATCGTCGAGGCGCTGGCGTCGATAAGCGTCACCGCCACCGTGAAATGGCCCAACGACATATACGTCGATGACCGCAAAATATGCGGCATCCTCATCGAGAACTCCCTCATGGGCGCGCTGTTAGAGCACTCCATCATTGGCGCCGGCATCAACCTCAACCAACGCAGCTTCCCCGCATCGCTTCCTAACCCTGTATCGGTGTGGCAGATAACCGCGACAGACACCGACATCAACGCCTTCATCGCCACCCTGCTCGACATAATGGCGACCAAGCTGCAATCCATTGAGACAGAGGAGGGTAGAACCATCCTTCACCGCCAATATATGCGCACGCTATGGCGTGGCGACGGTGCCGCGCACCCCTTCCGCGACCCCGCCTCCGGCGAGACGTTCCTCGCCACAATCATCGACGTGGAACCCATGGGACATCTCCACCTTCGCACCACCGTTGGCACCGACCGCCGCTACGCCTTCAAAGAGGTCGAGTTTGTGTTATAACCGCGACCGCATTTTCCCTCCATAATTTTGCAATAACAAAATTTAATATTATCTTTGCAAATTAATGTATTAAGGAGGAACGCCTCAATTAACTAAATCGAAAGTGTCGAAAGCTCGATTCAACATAAAAATCCATCATGAGGGAACTAATATCCTGATAATGCTCTTCTTGGTGGTTTGCGCCCTGAACATCCCGA
>CAZLJS010000085.1:4130-6739 GCA_964559895.1 uncultured Sangeribacter sp. | reverse complement strand
AGGTGGCCGAGCATAAAGATGTTACCATCGATGACGCGCAATGCTTTTAGTTGGATAGTGTTTTTATTGTTGGAGGCAGCGTAGGGCTTGATATAGCGAAGGAAATCCACGGAGAGGTCTGTGGAGATAGCGCCATAAAGGATACCGTCGAAGGTGCTCTCCATGGTGATGGATTTGTCGCTCATGGTGAGAGTAGCGCCATTGGCACCCTGCACGTTGCCGTAGAAATAGATCTTGCCATCGGCGTAAGTGAGGCCGCTGATTTGCTCACGGGTGAGGTCACCTTTCACCTTGACGTGACCCAGGTAGTCGCCGTCGCTGTCGAGTTTGACGAGGAACAGACCACCTGCTGCTGACTGTACGTCACCGGTATATCCGGCGAGGTTGCGCGGTTGCAGGATGAAGTGGGAGTTCTTTTCGCCGGTAAGCACCATCGGGGTGCGGAAGTTACCACCGATATAGATATTTTCGTCGCTGTCGAGCGCCAAGCCGTAGGTGAACAGAGCGTTGGTGGTGTCGTCGGCATATTTCTCTGTAGCGTCGGGCACGGGGAGCTCATCCATCGCGAAATGGCGTGTCCACTGCACGTTGCCCTCTGCGGAGACCTTTACCAACATGGCGTTGCTGACCTTGTTTCTTGTGGGGAACTCATAGAACTCGATTTCAGCGCCGGAGGCATCGACGAGCACCGGAGACACGTAGCCATTGTTCTCAGTGGCGCGCACCTTGATGAAGAGGA
This sequence comes from uncultured Sangeribacter sp., assembly GCA_964559895.1. GTDB lineage: Bacteria > Bacteroidota > Bacteroidia > Bacteroidales > Muribaculaceae > Lepagella. The sequence continues at coordinate 6,000 of CAZLJS010000085.1, read as the reverse complement.
GTACACCTCCATCGTTGGTAGCGACCACGGAGGAGTTGGCGCCTTCGAAATAGCCCTGTTTGGAGTAGATGGCCCATACCTTTTTGCCGTTTTTGTCGTGCTTGATAAGGGCGAGGTTGTAGTTCTCTGCCGTAGAGGAGGTAACGGCGCCGGAGCCTATCGCTTCATCGTTGAACATCAGTGACTCAGCGGTGGCTTTAGTGCCGAATTGGGTCAACGATACGAAATTGTTGTCGGTGGTTTTGGTGAAAGAATAGGTGTATTCACTATTGCTGGTGTCAGCCAGATAAGCCCAGTTGAGAGAGGGCGCGGCTTGTGCGCCTAGGAGGCTACAAGCCGCAAAGGCAGAAAGTAAAAATTTTTTCATATTGAGTAGTGTTTTTTATGTTCCTAAATTACAGGTGCAAAGTTAGATGTTAAAAAAAGTGCATGAAATACTCAAAAATAAGTATTTTGGTAAAGAAACTTGCCGATTAATACCAATAAATAGTGATTGTGGATAAATTAATGTGTAACTAACTTTGCAACAGTAAATTAAGAAGAAAAAGAGGCCCGATACATACAAGATGAGAATAGTATCCACAGTAGTTATGACGTTGTTAACGGCGCTTGTAGCGTCGTCGCAATACACAGTACGCGGCGTGGTGGTAGATGCCACCGATCATGAGCCGCTGGGGTTTGCAGCAGTAGGCGTGACGCCCACGAAGCAAGCCATGCATACCACTGCCGAAGGGGAGTTTGCCTTCCGTGCCGAAGCGGGAGTGTATGGCATTAATATTGATTATATTGGCTATCAATCACTCAGTCAGACGATTACGATAAGCTGCGACACTACCCTACTGCTGGCGCTTCATCCTGCAGCGGAGATGCTTCGCGAGGTGGTGGTGACGGCGCGCGAGAGCCGCGGCGCCACAAGTAGCTCACGCATAGACCGTGACGCCATGGAGCATATTCAGCCTACCAGCTTCACCGATATCCTGGAATTGCTGCCGGGTAATATCTCGCAGAACCCCAATATGGGATCTGTCAACAGCATCGCCCTTCGCGAGACCGGCAACCTCTCCGCCACAGGTGCTGTCAGCAACAACAGCGACTACGCCATCTCCTCGCTGGGCACCCTCTTCATGGTGGATGGCGTGAGCCTCAGCGGTGACGCCGAGATGCAGAATATCCCTACCGGCTCCACAGACGGTCCCGACGCAACACGCAACCTCACCAACCGTGGTGTCGATATGCGTACCATCTCCACCGACAACATCGAGAGCGTAGAGATAGTGCGCGGCATCCCCTCTGCCGAATATGGCAACCTCACCTCCGGATTGGTGAATATCAAGCGCATCAAGCGTGCTACCCCGCTGCGTGCCCGCTTCAAGGCGGATGAATATAGCAAGATGCTCTCTGTGGGGAAAGGCTTCTCCATTGGGGAGCATATCGTCAACGTGGATGGCGGATACCTCGATTCCAAGGTGGATCCCCGCAATAACCTGGAGAACTATAAGCGCGTCAACCTCTCGGCGCGTGCCAATATGCGATTCAACAGCGAGGCGCTCAACGTCACCTTCGCCCCGGGCATCGACTACACCGGTTCCTTCGACAACGCCAAGGTGGATCCCGACCTCAACTACAACAAAATCGACGAATACAAAAGCAGCTACAACAAATATGCCTTCACCTCGGAGCTGAACCTCGGCTTTAATACACTTAAGTGGCTCAATGCCATTACTTTTAATGCCGGAGTGAGCTACCAGCGCGACCGTCTCACACGTCGCAAACAGGTGTCGCCGCGCCGTGCATCCGTTGCCCCCACTACCATGGAGGAGGGTGTCCACGACGGAGCATATCTACTGAGCGAATATATCGCCGACTATGT
>CAZLJS010000085.1:1678-4030 GCA_964559895.1 uncultured Sangeribacter sp. | reverse complement strand
AGGAGGGTGTCCACGACGGAGCATATCTACTGAGCGAATATATCGCCGACTATGTCAGCGACGGACGCCCCATGAACGTCTCCCTGAAGCTTAAAGCCGACGGCCAGGCAGGGTTCGGCGAGATTCTCAACAAATATAAAGTGGGTGGGGAGTTCACCCTCTCCAAGAACTACGGCGACGGGCAGGTATATGACCTCACGCAGCCCCTTACCGCGAGCTGGACCACACGTCCCCGCGCTTACAAGGATATCCCGGGGCTGTCGGTGCTCTCCCTCTTCGCCGAGGATAACTTCAGCGCCAAGGTGGGACGTTCCACCGCGGAGGTGCAGGTAGGTATGCGCACCATGCAGCTACCCTCGCTCGACAGTCGCTATCTCCTTGCAGGTAAGGTATATATAGACCCACGCGTCAACGCCGTGTGGCATTTCCCCACCTTTGATGTCGCCGACCATCCGGTGAGGCTCCTCCTCGCCGCAGGGTATGGCTTGACCACCAAGATGCCCACCATCGACTACCTCTATCCACAGGTGCACTACAACGATATCGTGCAGCTAAACTATTACGACGTCAACAACCCCACGGAATACAGCCGCGTTAATCTGCGCACATATATCGAGGACCCTACCAACTACAATCTCCGTGCGGCGCGCAACCGTAAATGGGAACTCCGTTTCGGTGCTGAGATAGGTGGCAACTCCTTCTCTATCACCTACTTCGATGAGCGTATGTCGTCTGGCTACCGCTATTCCAAGGTATATAACAGCTACACCTACCGCAAATACGACGCGACAGCCATCGACGCCTTGTCGCTCACCGGACAGCCCTCTCTCGCCGACCTCCCCTATGAGGATCTCAACATCTTGGATGGCTACAGCACCGTCACCAACGGTAGCCGCATCGACAAAAAGGGTGTGGAGTTTCAGCTCAACACGCAGCGCTTTATGCCGCTTCGCACCTCACTGACAGTGACCGGAGCATGGTTCAAAACCACCTATTCCAACTCACAGGAGCTATACGCCACCGTCACCGACGTGGTGGGCAACCCTGCCGTTAGCGACCTCTACGTGGGACTATACGACACCAACGATGGCCGTGTCAACGAGCAGCTGAACACCAACTTCATGTTTGACACCCAGATACCCCGTTGGGGCCTTATCTTCTCCACCAATATCCAGTGTATGTGGTTTGTGAAGACGACGCGTCTGCGCCAGAACGGCGTCCCTAACGCGTATATCGCCGCCTCAGACGGACTTCTCCACGACTACGCTGCGGACCTACCCTCCAACCCGCTGCTGCAGTACCTCGAGAAATATTACAACGAGGATATCTACCGTACACAGAAGGTGCCCACGGCGCTTTACGTCAACTTTAAGGTTACCAAGCAGATAGGTAAATGGCTGAAGATTTCCGCCTTTGCCAACCGCATCATAGACTATCTCCCCGATTATCAGAGCAACGGCATCACCGTGCGCCGCAGCTCCGACGCTTACTTTGGCATGGAACTAAATTTCACACTATAAAGCAGATGAGACACAACATTCTACTATACATCCTGATGGCGTTGCTCACGCTCAGCGCTTGCGACGACTCCCTGGAGGGCTCCCTCACTACCGGCACCGTGGCGGTATCCGTCACCGTCCCCGATGAGGTGGCTAAGGGCTCCATCATCTCCGAGAAATTTGACTTCAAGAATATCACCAATGGCAGGAGCTACAGCTTCACCTCACGCGACAATATAGAGCTGGTGATAGGCCTCTATGACGTGGATTATGAGGCGGAGGTGAGGCTCGAGAATGGCGCCATATCGCAGATGCAAGCCCACGCTTATAGCCTGCAAGTAAGCCAATCGGCGAGCAATCTCCTCACCCTTGAGGCTTACAACAATATCTCCTCCGACGACCTTATCATCGCTGAGGTGTTCTTCTCCGGCACGCTGCAAAGCTCCGGCAACCTCTACTACGGCGACGACTACGTGAAGCTATACAACAACACCGACCACGTGATTTACGCTGACGGCATCACCTTCTTCGAGTCTAAATTCACCACCACAGACAAGTATGACTACACGCCGGATATCATGGCTACGGCTATGACCGTCCAGGCGCTATATACCATACCGGGCAACGGCACCGAGCACCCTGTGCAGCCCGGCGAATACCTCCTACTTGCAGACACGGGCATCGACCACCGCGTCTCCAACCCCAACTCCTTCGACCTCTCTCACGCCGACTTTGAGTGGTATGACGTCTCCTCAAGCCCCAGCAACGTGGATATAGACAGCCCTACGGTCCCCAATCTGGATAAATGGTACTGCTATACCCTCACCTATTTCATGCTCCACAACCGCGGCTT
>CAZLJS010000085.1:0-1578 GCA_964559895.1 uncultured Sangeribacter sp. | reverse complement strand
TGGATAAATGGTACTGCTATACCCTCACCTATTTCATGCTCCACAACCGCGGCTTTAAGGCTTATGGCATAGCGCGCATTCCGGTAGATCGCGACAGCTATCTCCAAGACTACTACTATAGCTACGACTACGATATGATTACCGCTGCCGGATCCTTCCCGATGAGCGGCAAGGCTTACCGCCTCCCCAACGAGTGGATTCTCGACGTGGTGACATGCAGCGTGGAGTCGGACTATGCGTGGAACCTGTGCGCCCCTCAGCTCGACTGTGGCTGGACCTATTGCGGTAGCATCAACGGCGACAAGAACCGCTTCTTCCGCAGCGTGCGCCGTAAGATGCTGTACCTCAACGACAACGGCAATCCCGTGCTTAAAGACACCAACAATTCGTCGGCAGACTTCAACGCCGAGTGCATACCCTCTGAGATAGAAGCGCAGGGCACCGCCATAGATTTCAACGGCACCAAATGCACCACCCTCACCTACGACGGAGTAACACCTATACAACGATGAACAGCAGACAGTTATACCTCATGGGTCTATTGCTACCTGCACTTGGCATCTGTGCCGAGGAGAACGCTCCCGACGTGTTGGAGCGCACCGCTGTCTCCTTGCAGGGGCTCCGACATATCTTTACGCAGAGCTACGACAACCCCGCGGTGAAGCAGTGGATGCTACCCGTGTCATATAGCGAATTGGCGCTATCCTACGAGCATGATAAGCAGTCGCAAGCCACTAATCCGCAGCTGGGTGATGGTAGCAACGTCGCAGCCTTCGACGCCGACGCGTATATCAAGCATGGCAGCTCCACTCTCTGGGGCAAGGCATTTTATCATAATGGTAAGCAGTATGACCTGCAGTGCAACGAAACCAGCGACGCGGCGCTCATCTACCCCTATTTCACCACCGACGAGATAGGTGGCGACATGAACCTGGAACGCTACTATTTCTCGGGCGGGTTTGCCGACAGTAAGAATTGCTGGGCATGGGGAGGTACCCTCTCCTACCTCGCCGGACTTTATTACCGCAACGTGGATCCCCGTCCGCGCAATGTCACCGGCACGCTCGACGCCTCGCTGGGTGCCGCCTACCGTGTGGTAAAGGATTATTTCGCCGGTGTGTCGCTGAATTTTCGTAAGTATAAGCAATCCAACGATATAGAGTTTGTTAGCGAGATGGGTAGCTCCATCATCTACCACGCCACCGGGCTTGGCACGCACTATAGCCGCTTCGCCGGAACGGGTGATGCCGCCTACTACAACGGTTACCGCTACGGCGCCACCGCCAACCTATACCCCGCCTCGGGCAACGGCGTCATCGCCTCCTTGGGGGTGTCGCGCTTCACCTTCGACAAGGTCCTCACCGACCTTAACCGTCTCCCCCTATGCAGCGTGTGGCACAATGCGCTGTCGTTGCAAGCCGGTTATGCCCACAGCTCCGACAACCACACCGCCGCCATTGCGTTTAACTACGACGTATATCGCCGTCATGGACGCGAAAATATATTTGGCGACGCGGCTACCTCCATCTATCCGCAGATAGGCTACCTGGAGATGTATGCCGACAATCATTATGCGCT
>CAZLJS010000084.1:0-6753 GCA_964559895.1 uncultured Sangeribacter sp. | reverse complement strand
TCTGTTTGTCCAACACCTTCATGACAGATGCTTATGCTACACTGCTGTCCCGGGATTCATATGGGCAATCCGCATTAAAAATCTACTGACCCCTTAGCACAGCATGGTTTTTGGCGTGTCTGCAGTGGGTATTGGCATGGTAGCTGATGCCTTTGTATCGTGGCAAAATGCAATGATGGCAGTTTATTTCAAACAAATTGATTAGAAGGTGAACTATTTTATTCCAAAAGTGTTGTATATTAATTAACGAACTGTCTAAATTATTATAAATTCTAAAAATAAGATACTGACTGTATGATTAATTTAGACACTAAAATTAAAAAATAATAATGTGCTCTGTTTAACTTTGCAATAATTTAAGAGCAAGGATATGTAAACCGTTTATTTAGAAGTATCACTACGTGTCAATACTTCCGCTAAGTGGTCTAAACCACGGGGAAGCCGGAGAACTCACCAAGGGTTCTTCACCTTGTTATTCTCTATAGATGGGGGTCAATACATTAGAGATAACAGCCACCGTTGAGATCGTCGTAATTGCAGTGCCTTATGCTCGCTCTTATGTGATTAACAGTTTATGTTTTAGCTTTGTCCATGGAGGGACATGAGAACATTTCCATCTAGTAGGCAAGCCTGAATATAAACATAACCGATTAATTTATGCATGTAGGACAATTAATACGTGAGGAATTTCTAAAACATGAAAAGAGCCATTCAGTAACCTGGTTTGCTCAGCAACTCAATTGTAACCGTGCGAATATTTACAACATATTCAGTCGCAGTTCGATTGACACCGAATTGCTATATAGAATATCCAAGGTGCTGGATCATGATTTCTTTTTAGATCTTTCTGAAGAATTGAAAAAGGATAAAGAGGTTTTATAGAAGGGCCCATCCATAGAAATCTGACTATTGTCGTTCTTTACCGCTATTTTCTCTCGAAGGCATCGATGAAGGATTCGGGAGTGACATTAATAATATTTATGCCATTGTAGTCAGCGAAATCCCGTATTTCCCAGTATGCCTTGAAAGCAATCGCCATGCTTTCCAAAACCTGATGGAGCTTCACATTCTCATAGACAGATGTGACTCGCGTCTTCTCTTCCTCAGTATCTGAATAGTAGTGAGGCTGAATGCTTACTACTCTATTGCGGGAATCCACACTTAGCGTGCGTGTCCAAGTATGATCCGCACCTGCGATAAATATCACTTTGTAACCACAACCAATCCCAGTCATAATAGCCGGAATTAACACGTTGCGTGGACGAGGCATCGCCAGGCGCTTCTTTATAGCCCAATGACGGAGAGCACGAAACCCTCCCGTGGCGTTCATATTGAAATATTCAATTTGTATATTATTATTACGTTGCAACTGCGCAAGGATGGGGTGTCGGCGCTGCAAAGCCGGCAGATGAAGCGTTAACTGCCATGTGGCGCTTTGGATATTGTCCCATAGCTTGCGCACGTTGCTGTCGCTCTCTATGCCGACGAAGAAATGAGGGTCGGCAAGGACATATCTGCGCGGTTTCAGCCGCTGAAACTCCGGCGTGTTGGCTGCGAAGTTCACCCCCATCAGATCATAGTCGCCAAACTTGTCGGCATATTCCTCAAGGGTCTGCTTTAGCGACGGCCCGTTGCCCAATATCATGAGTGGCTTTTGCTGCAATTCATGGTGTTGGGGTATCTTTTTTGATTTCAGTATGATGCGAGCCAACATGGCTAGCGTGTCGGCAGTCTCTTGCAGGATGGCTTGTATCCTCTCAGCTCTCTTCATAAGGGTATAGGGTGTTTGTGCGCGCTATGACCTCCAGGGTGTTGAAAAATTGGAAGTCGTGGGGTAGCGCCGCCGCTACTTTGGCGTTGGAGTAGGTTAGTGATGTGGTGCGCGACTGCAGCTTGTAGCTGTCAATCAGGGTGCCTATGAATGGCAAAATATCCCCGATTTTACCGAGGATTTTAGCCCATTTATATGTCAAGTAGAAGCATTTCTTGTTCTTGCCGGAGTTCTGCCCCATGGCGATGGCGAGCTGTGGCAGGGTGTGTTGCAGGCCATCGGTGACGTTGTATATGCCACCTTGTGTGTAGATGGCTTTGGCAACTCTCACTACGTCGTAGGCGAGCACGAGGCTTCGCAGCGGCGCGTGGTCGCGGATGTTGATATAGCTGCCACGCATCACTTGGTCAAACATATCTGCCGCCTCGCCGCTGACACCGTAGCCAAACATCATCGCGGGACGAAGGATGGTGAGCGTCACTGCATGTTGGCGACACCATTGCTCCAATGCCGCTTCTGTGCGGATGCAATGAAGTCCGGTAGCCGTTTTGGCCCAAGTATTCTCGGTTTCATCGAGGTTTTCACCATCCACTTTGCCATACACCTCCACGCTACTGATGTAGATGAACTGCTTTGGAGGCCTGCTGCTCCATTTGTCGAGTATTACCTCCAGTGCCAATTGGTCTATCTCCCAATTGCGGTCTGTCTCCTGCGTCTCGTGGGAGAGGAATAAAACGTCGCATTCATCGAGGTTTTTTGCCTCTTTGACGTCGAAGTCCGAAGCGAAGATTTGTGGCACGTAGTGGCCCGTCATCTTGTCGGAGCCATACAATGCGAGTATGGGGCGTGGGGTAGTGGTGTTCATCTTTATCAGCTTTATTTGGCAAATTTAGTGAAAATTATCGACATTGGCGTCGTCGTGGTGTGAATAGTGGGGATGGCAACGGAGTAGCTCGGAGCGTAGTCGCGACCTATCCACGTGCATATAAATCTCGGTGGTGGAGATATAGCTGTGGCCCAGCATCTCCTGTATTGCGCGCAGGTTGGCGCCCCCTTCAAGCAGGTGCGTGGCAAAGGAGTGGCGCAGCGTGTGGGGACTGACGTTCTTCTTGATGCCTGCCAGCTCTGCCAGTTGCTTGATGATGTAGAAGATCATCACGCGCGACAGCTTGCCACCGCGACGGTTGAGAAAGAGGTAGTCGTCGCATCCCGGTTTTACCACCATGTTGAGGCGTTGCGGCATATAATCGCGTATGGCGTCGATGGCGGGTGGTGACACCGGCACGAGGCGCTCCTTGCTCCCTTTACCCTCGATTATCACGTATCCATCGGAGAAATTAAAGCGGCTTATCTGCAGTCCTATCAGCTCGGATACGCGCAGCCCGCTGCCATACAGCATCTCTATGATGGCCTGGTTGCGTGGCGTCTCCTCCTTCTGCGGGTCGAGGGCGTCTATCATGGCGTCGATCTCCTCCACGTCGAGCACGTCGGGGAGGGTGCGCCCTATCTGGGGGCTCTCCAGCAGTTCCGAGGGGTTGTCGGGGCGTATCCGCTCCATTTTGATGTATCGGAAGAAGGATTTCACACCGGCGCACATGCGTGCTTGGCTACGTGGCTGCAGCCCCATCTCGCCGATGCTACCCATGAATTCGTGCAGGTCGTCGATGGTGCACACCGTCAGGGGTGTGGCTATCATGTTGAGGAAGGTTAGGAGATGTCGCACATCGCGCTCATACGCCTCGAGGGTGTTGTCGGAGAGACCACGTTCAAGGCGTAAATAGTCGATGAAACCGGTGATTATCGGGGCATAGTTTGAAAGCTCATCCATAGACGATGCAGGTTATATGCGCCTAAAACTCTATGTCGTATTTCACATAAGCCGTTTTGGCGTAGGGGATGAAAAGTATCTCGCGGCGTGAGTAGAAGAGTATCCCTTTGTCGCGTTGCAAGTGTTGGCTGATAAACTCGCCCGGGTAACCGATGCCGAGTACCACGGGGGCGTCGTCGGTGGTCATGATTTGCAATAAATCCTCGATGAAAAGGTCGTTTTTGGCTGTTACGAGGATTGCCGATTCCCCTTGCGGGGTGATGGTGGTGAAGCGTGTTTGGGAGTTTGCCGCCTTGATACACTCTTTAAGTATGGGGTGGAGAGAAGGGGTCACGCGTGCCGTGGTGACGTTGTGTCGGGCACACCAGCGAAAGAGTATGTCTGCCATGCGACGTGTGCTGTCGGGGACCCGTTTTTTCTCGCATTCATCGAATAAATGCGGAATGGCATAGTAGGTGTAGATAGATGGTGGGGCAATCACTTCCCCCACCGTTTGGTAAGCGAAGGGGGAGTGAATGCCGAAACCTTTTCTATGTCGCAGTCTTGTGAACCACATGACTTATAATTTTATTGTTGCTCTTTTTTGCGACGGATAATAGTGAACGTGGTGAGCGTGATGGCACCAATTGCGCAAAGGTAAATGATGATCAGCGCTATCGTGGAGATGGAGTCGGTGGTGTGGGTGGATTGAGGATCAAATTGGAAGTCAATCACATGGTCACCGGCAGGTATGGAGAGCGCGCGCAACACGTAGTTGGCACGGCCTATCTCAGCTGTTTTGCCATCAATGGTGGCGTTCCATCCCCAGGGGAAGTATATCTCACTGAAGAGTGCCACACCACCGTGGGCGCTTTTTGCTTTGTAGGTGAGGTGGTTTGGCGCATAGCTTGTGAGATAGATGGTGTCGCCCTCGGTGATAGGCTTGGCGTTGCCGATGACGCTCTTGAATTTAGCGTCGGCGACAGCGGCGTGGCGTGTGTCGAGAGAGTCGAGACCTGCCATCTCCTCGTTGGGGGTGTTGACGTAGCTGATGTTATCGACAAACCAGGCGTTGCCTTGAGCGTCGGGGTTGAGCTGATACTCGTCGCCGTTCATGAAGTACTTGGCATTGAGCATGTTGAGTACGTTCATATTCATCTTGTCGCCCGCTAGTTGGTAGGTGATAAGGTCTTGATAGCGAGTGAGTTTGGCAGCGTGGTAACCACCAATAGTCTTGTGGAAATATGAAGAACGGGCACCGGAGAAGTCGCCAAGGTCAAGTACGCGGTAGTGTGACTTGTCCTTGAGGATAGCGCGGTCGGCGTTGGTCATATTGAAGGAGGTCTGTTGCTCCACGGCGTTGGTGAAGTTGTCGCTGTCGAGGTAACGTTTATCGACGCTGTACATGTCGATAAGTGTCAGTGCGGCGAGGCAGATGCTCAGGATATATGGGTTGCGATATACCTTGAAGATGTATGGAAGAATCACGGCAGCACCCAGGATGATGAATATCAAGGAGCGGAGGCAGTCGGCGCTAACCATGCTCATGCGCACCTCTTTGATGGCGTTGAGAATGTTGTAATATACGCTGTTGCCAAAGACGCCGTTGGCGTTGAAATATTCCATCTCGGCGGCTGAGAAATGGTTGCCGAAGATGCCGGGCGCCAACCATCCGATGAAGCAGATAGCCGCGCCAACGCCGAATACTATATAGAACGGGAGCTTAATTTTCTCGAGGGAATCGGTATTTTTTATTATCTCACGCAGGCACATCACGGCTAGCAATGGTAGCGTGAACTCCACGATGACCAGTATGCTGGCTACAGTGCGGAACTTGCCGTAGCCCGGGATGACGTTGACAAACAGCTCGGTGAGCCACATCATATTGTTTCCCCAAGAGAGGAACATTGCCAATAGGGAGACGGCAAAAAGTGCCCATTTCATCGGACCTTTTGCCACAAAGAGCGCCAGTATGGCGAGCAGGAAGACTATCACGCCCACATATACGGGGCCGTTGGTCATCGGCTGGTCGCCGAAGTATTGGGTGAACTGTGCCAGGAATTGATACTCCTCGGGGCCTATCTTGCCGGACTCATATAGCTCCATAGCCTTGTCGGTGGAGTATAGCGATTTCATCGCCTCCTCAGGACGGTCTGGGTTGGGCTTGACAGAGGCGCCACCTTTCACGTTGGGGATAAGCAGCGAGAATGTCTCGCTCTTGCCATAGCTCCATTGTGTGATATAGTTGAGGTCGGGACCTGTGGCGACGGGGTTGCTGTCGGTGACTATCTCGGTGGCTTTGCCGCGTGTGGTCTCCTTGGAGTATTGGTAGGTGTTGTAAAGGCTGGAGGCGTTGGCAGCCACCGCTACTATACCCGCAGCTGCGATGGTGAGCGTGGCGAGACCCCACTGACGTAGCTTCTTATCCTTGTAAGCCTCGATGAACCAGGCTATCATCATAGCTATTATCACGAAGATGAAATAGTATGACATCTGGATATGGTTGCTCATGATCTGGAGCGCGCCGAATAGCGCCGTGAGGGCGCCGCCCTGGAGGTATTTGCCTCGATAACAGAGCGCTATGCCGCCTATTGTGGGCGGTATATACATCAGTGTCAGGAACTTCCATATATGTCCGGCGCCGATGATGATGATGAAGTATGAGGAGAAGCCCCATGCGATAGCGCCAAAGAGAGCGTTCTGCCATCTCACCCTCATGCATAGACACATGATGAAGAATCCGAGCATCATGCCAAACAGCAGGTTGGCGGGTGATGGCAGTCCCAGGGTATATACCTTGGTGAGCCATCCCAACCATGAGTTGGCGGGATATGACGGATTGATCTGGAAGGTAGGCATACCGCCAAACAGCGCGTCTGTCCATCGGGTGATTTCGCCTGTTTGCTCATAGTAAAGCTTACCCTCTTGTCCATTGGCAAGACCCTGTTGGATATCTTGCTGTTGCAACACTCTACCCTCGGCATCGTCGGGGTAGAAAAAGAAAAAGGCTACGACTGCAAGAAGCAGCGCAGCCACGACTGTGTAGATAGTTGTTTTCTTCATTATGAATTTTCTGAGTCCATGAGGAGTGTGATTTGGCGGTTGATGCTCTGCTCTAATGAGATAAGCGTCTCGGTGCCGGTCACGCCATGGATGTGCTGTATGCGGTCGTTAA
>CAZLJS010000083.1:4208-7084 GCA_964559895.1 uncultured Sangeribacter sp. | reverse complement strand
ATATGATATTCTTTTCCCCACTCATCATTTCCACAAAGGTTCATCGCGCCAATCAGTAAAGACGCAGCGCTTAACTCGCAATCTGGGTAATCTCAAGCGAGGTATGGATGCTCTTTGGAGCGTCAGCTTTACGGCGACCGTGCGTCATCCACCCGCTTCCTCGTGCGGAGCTGTTCTGTTCAAACGGTCTTCCGTTTGCCTTTAGCTTTCTATATCTAAGCCTTTGCGCTCACACAGAAGCATACCTCTCGGCATGCTTCTCAGACTACATGAATACCCCGCAGATACTCGCTACGCTCGCTTCTGCGGGGTTACCGACAGATTTGCCCCTCTCGGGGCATCGCTTGCTGCAAAACGGACTGCATCAGTCGCTGTCAAGCGGCGGCGTGGCATAAGTATTTGTCATAAGGGCATTGATAGCAGATGTGCCATTCATCGTGCCGAGAGGCACGAATTTGTAGTTAACCGCGGAGAAAGAGCGAGGCACGAGCGCGTCTCCGTGGACAATGGCACCACACACGAAGCGTGCCGAAGGTACGCATTAGTGGCTAATTAGACAGGTAGCTAGTAAAATCTACCTTATTATCCAAAAGTTAGGATACAAGAGATACCTTTAATCTCATATGCCACTGCGCTTATAATAAACAAATGGGATTTTAACAGTTAAATTAGGTTAATAACACTGGATTAACATTAACGTATGTGAAATTTTAAGTTAAAATTTTTAATGCCTTGAAAAATAACCTTATCTTTGCGTAGTGTTTTTCATAGTATTAAATTAAGATTAAGGTTTCAGCTCGCCTCTTTGTGAAAAGAGACGAGTTTTTTTAACGTGTGAAAGGGATGATATAATCGCTCTTAATTATCTTTGTTGGCTCCGGCGTCGAGTGTCTGGATGATGCGCTCGGGTGATATGCCATACATGCAGTGGAAGTCTCCGCGACGGCAGGGACGGTTGCCAAAGACGGAGCAGGGACGGCATACCATATCCAATTGCACGGCATCCTCCTTGCGTTGACGCCATCCCATAAACCCACAGAAGGGATGTGTGGCGCCCCAGATGCTTACCACGCGCGTACCTACCAACGAGGCAAGGTGCATATTCGCCGAATCCATGGATATCATAGCGTCGAAGAAGCTCATCAGCGAGAGCTCCGCGGCGAAGCCTAGACGCAACGTCGCCATATTCACCACATTGTCAAACTTCATCGCCCAACGCCCTATGGTGTTGGCCTCCATGCTGCCCGCGCCAAAGATGAATATGCGATAGTCTTTGCGGCGGCTAAGCGCCTTTACCACCTGTTCCATCAGCTCCTCGGGGTAAATCTTGCCGCGATGCTTGGCAAACGGCGCTATACCTATCCAGTGCTCCCCTACCTGCTTGGGCGCAGTAGCAGCGGCGAAGAGCGTCGGGTCCGCAGGGGTGTCCTGATAGAGCCCCTTAAAGGCATAGTTGTATGAGAGCGACAGGTTGTAGAAGACCTCACGATAGCGGGCACGTGTGGATACCAGAGGTATCATCACCTTGTTGTAGCGGCGGGTGAGGGCATTCTTTCCCCGTTTTCCTTTGCGGATACGGCGCACCTTCACCCCCATCATACGCAGCCAGAAACGCAGCACTTTGGTGCGCAACACATCATGCAGATCGGCATAATACTTGGGGTTGAACTTGCGTTTCAGCTCCACTGCCAACCGGCGCAACCCCAAGACACCCTTGTATTGGTCGGTGTCTATGGGATAGACGGTAAGGTTGCGCGGCGGATTGATAAAGATACCCGCCGGGCCCTTTTTGGTGATAAACACGAAGTGCATATCCGGATTGGAGACGCAGGCGCTATACACCACAGGGATGGTCATCGCCACGTCGCCCAAGGCCGAGAATCGCGTCACAAGGATGCTGTGCGCATCCTTATTTCTTTCCATAGAGTATGGGGTTTGTGGATGGATCGTTGTACATTTTCATTTGGCGATACACCTTCATGAACTTCCTGCCAGCAGCGATGTCGTCAAGCAGCGTGTCGATTGCAAGCGATAGGTCGCGGCGTTGCTCCAGCAGTACCTCCAGTTTGGCACGGCATAGGTCGCGGTGCGCCTCATCAGCGTCGGCACGGTTGACCTGCTCCTCCATGTGGTATATCTTAAGTGCGAGGATTGAGAGGCGGTCGATGGCCCATGCGGGGCTCTCGGTGTTGATAGTAGCATCGGGGAGCACCTCCACCGCGGCATATTTACTGCGGAAATAGGAGTCGAGGTCCTCCACCATATCGGTGCGGTCTTGGTTGGACTTGTCGATACGGCGTTTCAGCGCCAACGCAGCCACCGGGTCGATGTTGGGGTCGCGGATGATATCCTCGAGGTGCCACTGCACGGTGTCGATATGATTTTTAACATATAGGATAGCCTCGATGCTTCCTTCAGCGTAGGGCACGTGGATAGGGGCATCAACGTCGTCGGTGACGTGATAGTCGGCTATTACTTGGTCGAAAATCTTGTTGGAGAGCTCTGTGAATGATATATTTGCCATTTGAAAAAGCGGATTTTTAACTGTTATAGTTCAGCGAGAATAGTGCCGAGGTTGACTATTGTGAGGATGAGGCCTATAGCGTCGAAGATAAAGGCCCCGATGGCCAGTGAACGGGCGCTATTGTTGGCTTCGTCGCCGCGCATATCGTCGCCGACAGCATAGAAATTGTTGGCTTTATTGCACCTGACGATAGCTAAAATGCCGAGTATCAATCCTATGCAGCTGCAGAGACCCAAAACGGTGGCGATGACAGAGGCTGTCATCATAGAGGCCTTGCGCGGTGGCTGTCCATAGGGGTTATATTGTTGCGGGCCATAGGGCTGCTGTGGTCCGTAATTGGGTTGCTGTTGAG
>CAZLJS010000083.1:0-4108 GCA_964559895.1 uncultured Sangeribacter sp. | reverse complement strand
TGCGGTTGCTGCGTAGGCTCCTGAGCCGCCGCGAAATGGGCGTTCAAGATAGGCTGTAGAGCTGCCACTTCAGATGCCTTTTTCCAGTCCGGCATACCGGTGGTCCATACATACGTGTCGGGGGTCATGCCCGCTTCTATGAGCTTATCATCGGCAAAAGGTCCTGCCTGCTTTTGGTTGATTATTAAGTAATACATATATTTCGAGTGTTAACATTCCAAAAGCAAAGGTAAGAATTATTTTAAAATAATTTATCTTTTAGGCGCCGAAATTTTTGAGCGCCATGCCAATAAACGGCGACAAGCGCCAGCCACAATGGTTGACGCCTGCCGTTATCACAGTAAAAACTTAGTTATCCTAGTCGTTCATACACCTCAAGACACATGCGTGAATTGTGGTAAGGGCATTTCCAGAACCCTGCTTTATCGTCGGCGAGGTTGGGAGTGCCGTTTTTATCGCTCCAGTGCCATTCTCCGCGCGTTTTATCCACGAGGTGGGACTTTATATATTCCCATGTCTGAAGCGCGGCAGGGAGCATCTCTACGCGGTCGTGGAAGATATATTGATATACCTGTCCTACCACGCACTCAGCCTGTACCCACCAGTGCTTATCATTGTCGTAGGTGCCGTTGGCATGACGTTCATACACCATGGAGCCGTCCACGCAGCGGCCCTCAAGGGCAGCGTCGGCGATGCGGCGTGTCGTGGCGAGCGTCTCTTGGAGCAACGCCTCATCACCTATCACCTGGGCAGCCTCAAGCAGAAGCCATGATGCCTCTATGTCGTGGCCATAAGAGATCTCACCGTCACGACGCTCCCAGGCATCGTTGAAGAAGAGTCCCATATGTCCGCGCTTGCCCGACGCCACGATGACGTCGAGGAAGATGCGCAGCAGCGAAGTGGCGGCGCTGAGTAGCTCCTCGTCGCGCCACACACGCAATAGGTTGGTGTAGGGCTCGATGATGTGGAGATGGGTGTTCATCGTCTTGGAGGCGTTGTCGTCCTTGTCGCTAAGGCGCATATCGGCGATAGGCTCCCATTGACGTGTCTGGGCCTCATAGTATCCGCCGTTGACATTGTCACGGCTATGGTTCTCGATATCGTGGAAGAGCTTTATGGCATACTCCAGAGCCTCCTCGTCGCCGGTGGCGCGGGAATACTCCGATAAGCCGTAGATGGCAAAACCGATGGCATAAAACTGCTTCTTGGTGTCGAGAGGGTTACCCTCGGCGTCGAGCGACCAATAGATGCCGCCAAACTCCTTGTCGTAGAAACGGTCTATAATCTCACGTTTGGCACGTGTCGCCATTTCCAGATATTCGGCGTCGCCCATGACGCGATACGCCGCGGAGTAGGTCCAGAGGATACGGGCGTTGAGCACCGCACCCTTGGGAGCATCCTCATGGAGGTTGTCCTCACCGTCGCGACGGCCATAGAACCCTCCGCGAGGATCCACCATCTTGGTGCTCCAGTAATGAAGTATATTGTCGTGGAGCTCCGCTTTGAGCTCCTCACGAAACTGTTGTTTCATTGTCGTTGTGTATTAATCTTTATTGGCTCTCTCTATCTTCAGCGCCTCCACGATCTCGTTGACGCGTTTAGTGGTGAGAGGATATAGCCATACGAAACCGGCGGTGATGACGGATATTACGGCGGGTATCACAGACATCATCATCCAGATGCACTCTATGGCAGAGTCGGGTTGTGTCACTGTCATGCCCTCTTGCGGAGTGATATAACCTGCTCCGGCGAGGAGCCACATCACAGCCGCGCCACCAAGGGCACCGCCAAACTTCTGCGCCATGGAGGCGGAGGAGAAGACCAATCCTGTGGATGCGGTCTTGAACTTATGCTCGGCATAGTCGCTGACATCAGCATACATGGACCATACCAGCGGCGACATGATGCCGGTGAAGATGGATATCACCACCTGCAACGCCATCATCAACCAGAATCCGGCAGGGGTGACAGGCATCGCCCAGAAGAGCAGGTTGAGCGCGGCAAACGCCACCGCTACCATGATGAAAGTGGATTTCTTACCGAGTTTCTTGGAGATAGGCACAGCAAGCACTACGCCTACCATATTGGCTATCTCACCCACGCCAAGGAAGAGGCCTGAGTAGAAGAGCATATTGCCGAGGAATCCGAAATTGAGCATCGCGCCGTCGCCGATGATATCAGAGAAGAAGTAGGGGATGCCGGCATAACGGAAGGTGTTGGCGAGGTTGAAGCACAGAGCGGCACCTACGAGCAGCCACCAGGGGGCATTCTTCAGCAGGTTCTTGAAGTCGTTGCCCACAGAGGTGGTGGAGATAGTCTTCAAGTGCTCACGCGTCATAGAGAAACAGCAGAGGAACAGCACGAAGCATAGCGCCGCGATGACAATCATAGCGAACTGCCAGCTGGTGGAGATGTCCAAGCCGAAACTATTTTTAAAGAGGTTGCAAAGGGGTTCCCATGCGAAGAGCGCTACAAAGGAACCGGCATAAGCGAAGGTCATGCGATAAGCGGAGAAGACCGTTTTCTCCTCGGGGTTATCGCACATCACACCGAGCATGGCTCCATAAGGTACGTTGATGCCCGTATAGACAGTCATCATAAGTATATACGTGACATAAGCCCATATCAGCTTCCCGGTATAAGCCATATCGGGAGTGGTGAAGAGCAGGATACCACATATCGAGAAGGGGGCTGCCACCCATAGCAGGTATGGGCGATATTTACCCCAGCGGGTCTTGGTACGGTCGGCGATGACACCCATCATAGGGTCGGACACCGCATCCCATATACGGCACACCAACATCAGCACGCCCGCGTCGATAAGACGCAAGCCAAAGACGTTGGAATAGAAGAAAGGAAGGTAGCAACTGAATATCTTCCAGAACATCGACGACGACATATCGCCGAAGCCATAACCGATTTTCTCTTTTAAAGAAGCCATTTTCAGTATCAGATTTTTATTTATTCATAAAAGCGAGGTTGCGGTCGATCAGCTCATTGCGGGTCTTGACAGACTCGGCGGTGGTGAGGCCGTCCTCGGGGGTGTTCATGCAGTAATCCACCAATTGGTCGATGGTAGAGGTAGCCACGTGCATGCGTGTATCTGATGAGGCGTAATAGATGTAAACCTTGCCATCCTCGTCAGCTATCCAGCCGTTGGTGAAGAGCACGTTCATCACGTCGCCCATATACTCCTCCCCTACCGGAGCCATGAAATATCCGGCAGGTGACGCTATCTTGCGCCACGGCTCATCGAGAGCGGTCATATACATATACAGCACGTATCTAAGGCCGGAAGCGCAGCCACGCACGCCGTGTGCCAAGTGAAGCCAGCCTTTAGGGGTCTTGATGGGGTGAGGGCCCTCACCGTTCTTGCACTCTTTGATAGTATGATAGATGCGTTGGTCGATAATCTTCTCCTCACGGGTGATCTCGGCGTTGCAGATATCGTCGATGAGTGTCCAGCCGATGCCGCCACCGCTGCCCGCGTCGATGAAGCCATCTTGCGGACGTGTATAGAGGGCATATTTGCCATCCACGAATTCAGGGTGAAGCACCACGTTGCGCTGTTGGCTCTTGCATTTCAGGTCGGGGAGGCGCTCCCATGTCTTGAGGTCTTTGGTGCGGGCAATGCCACAAGTAGCGGTAGCCGCTGAGAGGTCGCCGGGTTGTGAGTCATCGTGACGCTCCACGCAGAAGAGGCCGTAGATCCAGCCATCCTCGTGGTTGGTGAGGCGCATATCATAGATATTTGTGCCTACATCCTCGGTGTCGGGCATTGTGATGGGATGGTCCCAGAAGCGGAAGTTATCCACACCGTTGGGGCTCTCAGCCACCGCGAAGAAGGATTTGCGGTCGGCACCCTCAACCCTCACTACGAGGATATATTTGCCATTCCATTTCATAGCGCCGGAATTAAGGGTGGCGTTGACGCCGATGCGCTCCATGAAATAGGGGTTGGTGGCTGGATTGAAATCATATTTCCAGAAGGGAGGTACCATATCCGCGGTGATGACCGGATTGGCGTAACGGGTGATAACACCGTTACCCTCCAATGGTGTATTTTTACGAGAGACAAGCTCTTCATAACGGGAGAGAACGAGCTCTT
>CAZLJS010000082.1:0-7130 GCA_964559895.1 uncultured Sangeribacter sp. | reverse complement strand
TTCTTCATGATGGCGAAGATGAAGCATGCGGAGATCAAGCATACTACGATGAGGATCGCCCAGAGCACTGCCACGTCGATGGAGTTCCAGATAAGTGTCGGGATAGATACCAAATAGTTGCCTATGGCAGTGGCACCAAACCAACAACCCATCATAGCACCTTTATATTTAGGAGGCGCTACTTTGGAAACGAAGGAGCAGCCCATCGGTGAGAGAAGCAACTCGGCAAATGTGAGCACCAGGTAAGCGCCGATCAGCAAGTTGGGGGATACCAATGTGGAGCCTACACCCTCTGTGGGAGCTACGCCCAAACCTATGGATCCGAGACACATGATAAGGAACGCGCAGGCAGCCACGATCATACCGAGGCCGATCTTACGCGGTGCTGAGGGCTCTTTACCTTTCTTGGCAAGCCATCCGAAGAGGGCTACAGAGAAGGGTGTCAACGCTACTACATAGAAGGGGTTGAACTGCTGATAGATCTGCGGCTGGATATCACCCACCGATTCGGGAGTGTTGTGATAGATCACACCTAAGCCAATAAGGGCTACAAGGAGGACAATGCCACTGATGAGGCGTGAGGTCTTTCCTTTGCTCTGGATAAGGCTGAAGGCGGCATATACAGCGACTACTATCACTGCCAAAGCCCATACGTTGAAGCCGATGCGGGTCCAAGAGGAGCTCTCTGTCTGTGTGAACACCTGAGCGAAGAGGGTGAGGGTGGCACCGTTCTGTGAGAATACCATCCAGAAGAAGATTACTACCAAGAAGACGAGCAGCAGAGCCACGATGCGGGATTTGGTTTGCTCGGGGGTGAGGTCATCGACCACAACCTCTTTGCCACCATCTTTCGATACCTTTTTCTTATTGTCTGAAACGCCGTCGTAGGTGCGTTGACCAATGCGGTAGATGAGATATGACACTATCAAGGAGATGCAAGCCACGCCAAAGGCATAGGAGTAACCGATGGAGATGGTCTCCATATAGTGCTCGCACCAAGCCATCAGGTCGGTAGCGCCGTTAGACATCGTTTGCAGCAAAGCCATGCTGTCGGGGGAGATAGTGTCGCCGGCGATGAAGGCGTTGCAGATGCTGGGGAGCGCCGGGTCATAGAGCAGTCCTTTGGAGTGGAGGGCGAAGTTGCACAATGCTTCAGAGGTGGCAGGTGCGAACATCGCACCTATATTTATAGCCATATAGAAGAGCGAGAAGCCGGTGTCGCGCTGGCTGGAATACTGCGGAGCGTTGTAGAGGTCGCCAATCATCACTTGCAGGTTACCCTTAAAGAGTCCGGTACCGAGGGAGATGAGCAACAGCGCGGCGAGCATTATCACCAACGAACTGTTAAGACGCGGCGCGGTAGGTATCGCCATACATAGGTATCCGAGGAACATCACTCCGATACCGAGGGCCACGGTCTTCTGGAAATTCCATTTGTCGGCGATGACACCGCCCAACAATGGCATAAAATAAACCACTGCTAAGAAGGTCGAATAGATGAACCCGGCAGTGGCGGCACTAAAGGCGAACTTCGCCTGTAGATAAAACAAGAGAATCGCGATCATGGTGTAGTAGCCATAGCGTTCTCCTGTGTTGGCAAGAGCTAGGACGTATAGTCCCTTAGGTTGATTTTTGAACATGGTATTATTAAGTTAGTAATCGGAGACCAAGACTATTCCCGGTCTCCGATTGATTAAAGGTTCGTTGTATTATTTAGTCACACGTTCGAGCCATCTGAGCATACCGAACATGGTGAGCATTGAGATCACACAAACGGCCAAGAACACTGCCCATGCTACCCAGATGGGATAGGAGTTGTAGAGGAGTGTGCCGATCCAGAGGACTGCGTTACCAACGGCAGTGGCGCCGAGCCACAAGCCTTGGCAAAGACCTTGGAGGTGTTTGGGAGCAACTTTTGACACGAAGGAGAGGCCCAGAGGTGAGATGAAGAGCTCTGCCACTGTCATGAAGAAGTAGTAGAGAATCAATACCCACGGTCCTACCATCATAGCCTCTTTGGTGGCTACTGCCAAGCTGCGGAAGTCGGTGCCGGAGGGATAACCTTTCACGATAGACAATACTGTCATGAAGAGATAAGCGCATCCTGCGATGCCCATACCGATGGCAATTTTCTTAGGTGTAGAGAACTCTTTGCCGCGACGGGAAAGGTAGTTGAAGAAAATCACGATAATCGGAGTGAGGACAATCACGAAGAAGGGGTTCACTGCTTGCCATACCTCGGGGGCGATGGATGATGAATCTACGAAGTCGCGAGCGAAGACAGACATGGAGGTGCCGTTCTGGTGGAATGAGAACCAGAAGAAGACTGCGATGCCAAGCACTGCGAAGAGGGCATACATGCGTTGACGTATCTCTTTAGCCATGGCAGCTTTCTCCTCAGCGGTGTAAGTGACGGCTTGTGCCTCCTCTTTCTTAGCGGGAGTGGGGAGCTGTTTCTTGGTAAGCAAGAAGATGGTCAAGGATATCAACATGGCAGCCACAGATGCGATGAAGGAGTAGTGGATACCGGTGTTGAACACGTCGAGGTATTTAGCGCAGAAGGCGCCGAGGACCTCAGCATTGTTTGTCATGGCGCAGCCTGCCTGGCTAGCCAACAGGGATAGGTTCTGCAATGCATCAGGAGTCATTGAGGAGGCACCGTTGAGGTATTGGTGGCAGAGTGCGGGGAGGTCGGCGTTATAGACCATGTCGTTGACGCCCAACCACCAGCTACGCAATGCTGGTGCCACGAAGGGTGCGATAAGACCACCTACGTTGATAAATACGTAGAAGATCTGGAAACCGGCATCGCGCTGTGAGCTATATTTGGGATTGTCGTAAAGCTGACCTACGATAGCTTGCAGGTTGCCTTTAAACAAGCCGTTACCAAAGGCGATGAGGAAGAGAGCGCCACAGGTGAAGGTCAACAGCCAAGTGGTGTTGTCGGAAGTGGCTAGGATAGGAATTGACAAAAGCACGTAGCCAAGGGTCATGATGATAAGACCGGTGATGATGGTACCTTTGTAATTGCGGGTTTTGTCGGCGATGATACCTCCCACGAGAGATAGCACGTAGATGCCGCAATAGAAGCATGAATAAACGATAGTACTGGTTTCCTCGCCAAGACCAAACTTGGAGCAAAGGAAGAGCACCAATACCGCATTCATGATGTAGTAACCGAAGCGTTCGCCCATGTTACTAAGAGCTGCAGGGATTAACCCTTTAGGGTGGTTTTTGAACATACGTTTTGGTATTAGTTTTTATTTAATTGTTTTTCTGAGCGTCGAGGGCGGCAAAGGCGGTGGCGTAGAGCTTCATCTGCTTTACCATGGCCACAAGGCCGTTGCTGCGCGTCGGGGATAGATGTTCCGACAGTCCTATTTTGTCGATAAAATATAGGTCGGTGTCTAGTATCTCTTTAGGTTGGTGTCCGGACAGGACTCTTATCAGGAGTGATATTATACCTTTCACTATCAAGGCATCTGAATCGGCTTGGAAGAGCAGGTTGCCCTCATCATCTCTATTAGCGGTGATCCACACCCGGCTTTGGCACCCCTCTATGAGGTTGGCCGGTGTCTTCTCTTGCTCCGGAAACGGCTCCAGCGTATTGCCCATTTCGATGATGTAGGAATATCTGTCCATCCAATCCTCTATATCCGAGAACTCCTCGATGATTTCGTCTTGAATTTTGTCGATAGTCATACTCGTAATGTTGTAGTATATTTCTGAAAGCAAAGATATGAAAAAAAGATGAGAGTTGAAAATTTATTACTATCTTTGCCTATATTTTACAGAAAGCTACCTTTTTGGTTAGATTTTTGCTACTCTTATCTGTCATCTCCTCCAAAGGTTATGAGAAAGATAATTAAAATCGTTAAATAATTAGAAATGGACAAATTAAGTTATGCATGGGGCATGGCCATGGGCCAACAGCTCAAAGGTATGGGTGTGGAAAACCTCTGCACTGAATCCTATTTCCAAGGCGTGAAATCTGTCTTCGAGGGCACTAAACCGGAGGTCACTCCCGAGGAAGCTCAGAAGCTTATCAACGACTACCTCAACGACTTACAAGCCAAAGCCGAGGCTATGGCCCGCGCTGAAGGCGAGAAATTCCTCGAGGAGAACAAGAAGAACGCTGAAGTGAAAGTCACTGCCAGCGGCCTCCAATACGTGATCCAAAAAGAGGGCACCGGCGCGCAACCCACCGCCGAAGATGAGGTGACAGTACACTACACAGGTCGTCTCCTCTCAGGTCAAGTCTTCGACAGCTCTGTCAACCGCGGCGAGCCTGCCACTTTCCCCTTGAACCGTGTCATCCCCGGATGGACCGAGGGCGTTCAGCTCATGAAAGAGGGCGCTAAATACACCTTCTTCATCCCCTCAGACCTCGCTTACGGTCCTCAAGGTATCCCCAACGCCATCCCTCCTCACTCAACTTTGATCTTCGACGTAGAGCTCATCAAAGTTATCAAGAAATAACACCGACGACCATGCTTTCTATAAAGAAAAGCTCCAAGATAACAAAAGCAACCTTCGCCGCACTCTTCGCGGCAGGGGTTGCTTTAGTTCCGCTTGAAATCCAAGCCATGCCGCAAGACGGCTGCTCCGGCGCCTCTCGGCAATGCGACGACAACTGCCAACTAACCACCGACTCCGGCCTGATGTATCAAATCATCGACGCAGGCAAGGGGGAATCCCCCAGCACGGAGGACACTGTGACGGTAAACTACAGCGTTTCGCTTGAGGATGGCACACCCATCTACTCCACCTTCGGTGAAGGCTCCAATGGCCCCGAAACGTTCCCGCTAAAATCCCTGATAAAAGGATGGCAAGAGGGCCTACCGATGATTCATAAAGGTGGCAGAATACTCCTCACCATACCGCCGCAACTCGCTTACGGCGAAAAGGGCTGGGGCGAAACAATACCCCCTAACGCAACACTTATTTTTGAGATAGAACTAATAGACATACAACGTAACAACACTAACGAAAGCAAATGAAACACCTGATTAAATCATCACTACTGGCAACAGCCATCCTTGGAGGTGCCGGTCTTTTCATGCTCTCCTCCTGCAACAACAAAACCGAACAAGGCGACAACGCCGCCGCTACCGAGGAAACAGAAGTCGCTGAGGAAGCTCCCGCATCTGAGAACGACACCTTCGCTCAAGTGGCCAACATCAAAGCCGAGGATATACAAGTCCTCCCCTCCGGCCTTAAATATGTAGTGCTCGAAGAGGGCACCGGTGCCAACCCCACCGCCGAAGACACCGTAGAGGTGTACTACACCGGCAAACTCACCGACGGCACCATATTTGACTCCACCGACCTTCACGGAGGCGACCCCATCCAGTTC
Organism: uncultured Sangeribacter sp.; assembly: GCA_964559895.1. Classification (GTDB taxonomy): domain Bacteria; phylum Bacteroidota; class Bacteroidia; order Bacteroidales; family Muribaculaceae; genus Lepagella. The sequence goes on along the minus strand of CAZLJS010000082.1, from coordinate 1,774 downwards.
CCCTTGAACCGCGTTATCCCAGGTTGGACTGAGGGCATTCAGCTCATGAAAGAGGGTGGCAAATATGTATTCTATATCCCCGGCGACCTCGCTTATGGCGAGCAAGGCATCCCCGGCGTGATACCCGCAAACGCTCCCCTTATCTTTGAAGTGCAACTCCTAAGAGTAGTAAAATAACTTACAGACAGGAACCTATCCTGAACTAACAAATTTATATCATAAAATGAAAAAATCATTATTATTCGCAGGCGCGGGCCTTATGCTCCTCACAGCCTGTGGCGGCAACAGCGGCAAATCTATGGAGGACGCTAAACCCGGCACTCCTTCCGACTCCCTTTCATACGTTTTGGGCGAATTTACCGGACACCGTTTCTCTTCACAAGCAGAGATGGATACCACCAACTATGGTACCGAGCAACAACGCAAAGACTACATGGACGGCATGATGAAGGGCTTCGAGCTCCTCGATGGCAACAGCGACGCTTACAACGCCGGCCTCATGGAGGGCCTCAACATGGCTCAGTCTGTGAAACAATTCAACGAGCAATGCTCCTCCTTTGAGTTCAACAAAGGTATGTATGAGTCTGGCCTCCGCTATGCCGGCGCTAACAAGAAAGCCGACAAAGACGCTGCCGAGAAAGCTCAACAGACTCTGAACTCCCTCACACAAGAGTTCGTAGCTGCCCAAGAGAAGGTCAACAACGAGGCTCTCGCCAAATATGCCAAAGAGAAAGGTTACACCGAGGTGAAAGAGGGTTCTTTCATCAAACATGTTAAACCGGGCAACGGCAACCTCCTCGCCGACGGCGACAGCATCAGCTTCTCCGTATCACTTAAGAGCACCGGTGGCAAAAACCTTGACCAATATTCACAACACAACAACACCGCTGTGATTGGCAAGCAACTCCCCTCCACATACCCCTACTACGACGCCATCAAGACTATGAAACCCGGTGAGACTGCCGAGATCATGATGAACGCCTCTACCCTCTTTGGCAACTACGCGTCACAACTTGGCCTTGGCGAAGGTGAATACATCATCCTCACCATCGACACTCAGCTCCTCTCCGCGCCCAAAGTAGCGCCCGCGACAGTGCTGAAATAATCACCTGTGACAACACATCATCTACACCCCGAGGAGGCATCTGTCTCCCCGGGGTCGTTTATTATCAGCACCCGCCAACACACCCGCCACTAAGCATTTAACACGCTAATTGGCGCTTTTTGATAGTTATTTTCCACTATTTAAAGCGATTTTTACGAAAATTATAGCAAAAAGTTGATTTTCCTCTCCCGATTTGTTGGATAGTAAAAGAAATTGTTGTAAATTTGCATTACAAATAACAAAAAATTCTGGTATGGAAAGAATTGATAACTTAGATCGTAAAATTCTTAACATCGTGATGAGAAACGCGCGCATCCCCTCCAAGGATGTAGCAATAGAGTGCGGCGTGTCTCGCGCAGCGATACATCAACGCATCCAACGCCTCATCGAGATGAAAGTCATTGTAGGCTCAGGCTACAATGTCAACCCTAAAAGACTGGGCTACAACACTTGCACCTACGTGGGCGTCAAGCTCGAGAAAGGCTCCATGTACCGCGAAGTTGTGAAAGAGTTGGAAAACATCATAGAGGTAGTGGAGTGTCACTTCACCACCGGTCCTTACTCCATGCTGATTAAAGTGTATGCCCGCGATAATCAGAACCTTATGGAGCTACTTAACGACCGCATACAGCACATCCATGGCGTGACCGGCACCGAGACGCTTATCTC